>DBEZQF010000159.1:0-13387 GCA_048254795.1 Collinsella sp.
AACAACTGGTGGTGGCGTGATGCGAATACGATCGGTCGACAGTGAGTCCCTCACGCCTGTTTTTGCGCTCTAGGTGATTGGAAGGCCTCCGGTTTCGACCGGGGGCCTTTTTCTATCTCGAGCCCGATCGCATTCGCATCACGCGCCTCCGCTTTTCTCTTGCACTCCCATTCCGAAAGGATTTTCACCATGTCTCAGAACACCACCGCCGCCCAGCCCCGCACCGTCCAGACCGCCGACCGCGGCAAACTCGATGTCCGCGCCCTCGTCCTGCTCGCCATCCTGCTCGCCGCCGGCTTCATCCTCAACTTCACCGTCGGCAAGGCCATCTCGGGCATCTCGGGCGGCATGATCAGCCCCGAGTTCATCATCTCGGCCTTCTGCCTCACCATCCTGGTCGTTCGTCCCAACATCGGCCAGGCGCTCGTCATTGGCCTCATCTCGGCTGCCGTGATCCAGATCACCACCACTTCGCCGTTCGTCGATTTTGCCGCCGAGGGCATCGCCGCCATGCTCATGGCCGGCATCGTCAACGCCGCCGGCAAGAACGGTCAGGTCAAGCCCGCCATCGCTATTGTCGCAACCTTCCTGACCACCTTTGTCTCCGGCGTCATCTTCATGGTCATCAAGATGGCCATGCTCGGCGTGGTAGGCGAGCTCGCCGCCGCCATGCTGCCCGTCGTCGCCATGACCGCCGTCTTTAACGCCATTCTGGTCGGCGCCCTCTACTTGCCCATCCAGAAGGCCCTGAAGCTCAACTAACCCGTTCGACTTTACGAGCCACCCCATCTTGGCGTTCATTCGTCGCTCGCGTACCCAAGTACGCTTCGCTCCTCTTTCGCGCCAACCTGGGGTCCCTCGTAAAGCCGTCTCCGTGCTTCACCACCAAAGACTGTCCCAAACGACTAGCTTTTGGGGACGTTCTTAAACGACTGGTCATTTAAGAACGTCCCCAATGACTACGAAAGGTATCCATGGAAACGATCATCAACGTCGACGATGTCTCGTTCTCCTATGGCACGCAGACCGAGCAGGCGCTCAGCCACATCTCGCTCAGCGTGAACAAGGGAGATTTCATCGGCATCATCGGGCCCTCGGGCGCCGGCAAGTCCACGCTTGCCGCCTGCCTGTCGGGCGCCGTGCCCCACCACTACACCGGCACGTTCTTTGGGTCCGTCATGGTCGACGGCCACGACACCTGCGAAGTCTCGCTCACCGACGTGTCGCAAATCGTCGGCAGTGTGCTACAGGATATCGACACGCAGATGGTCGCTTCGATCGTCGAGGACGAGATGCTCTTTGGCCTCGAGAACTTTGGCGTTCCCCACGACCAGATCGAGCAGCGCGTGAGCGAAACGCTCGAGACCGTCGGCATCAGCGACCTGCGCGACCGCGAGATCGCCACCCTCTCGGGCGGACAGAAGCAAAAGGTAGCCATCGCCGCCATCCTCGCCATGCGTCCGCGCGTCTTGGTTCTCGACGAGCCCACCGCGGCACTCGACCCCGCCAGCTCCACATTGGTCTTCGAGACGCTGCGTGAGGCAAACCGCGTACTTGGAATCACCATCGTCGTCGTTGAGCAAAAGGTCGCTCTGCTCTCGGAGTACTGCAACCGCGTGTTCGTGCTCAACCATGGCGAAATTGCGCTGCAGGGCGAGCCACACGAGGTCTTCGCGCATACCGACGAGCTCCGTGCCATCGGCGTCGACTGCCCTCGCGTCACGCGTATCTTCAATAGCCTCGAGGCCGATGGCCTGGTAAGCGGTACCCCCTGCTTGGATGTCGATGAGGCTGAGCGCCTGATTTCGGGCATCGTCGACCCCGCACACGCGGCCATCGAAGCCCAGGCGCCCGCCGGTTCCCCGCATGCACCGTCGTTGCGTCCTCATGCCAAGGACGCCGAACCCGTACTCACCTTCGACCATGTTGAGTTTGCCTATCCCAATGGCGGCGCCGCCGTACACGACCTTAGCCTGACGCTCTATCCTGGCGAGCTCGTGGGCATCGTCGGCCAGAACGGTGCCGGCAAGACCACGCTCACCAAGCTGCTCACGGGTCTGCTCAAGCCCGCCTCGGGCAGCGTGCGCGTCACGGGACTGGATACCGCAACCGTCCCCACGAGCCGCATTGCCCGCGAGGTCGCAACCCTCTTCCAAAACCCTGACCGTCAAATCTGCAAGGACACCGTGCTCGACGAGGTCGCCTTTGGCTTGGAGCTTGGCGGCATGGACCGTGCCGAGGCGCTGCGTCGTGCCCAACTCGTCATCGACCGCTTTGGCTTGCCGGCCGACGAGGCGCCTTTCTCGCTTTCGCGCGGCCAGCGACAAATGGTGGCACTCGCCTCCGTCGTGGTCGTAGAGCCCAAAATCGTGGTGCTCGACGAGCCCACGAGCGGCCTTGATTACCGCGAGTGCATGACCGTCATGGAAACGGTGCGTACCATGGCCGAGCGTGGCTGCGCCGTAATCATGGTCTGCCACGACATGGAAGTCGTCTCCGACTTTGCCGAGCGCATCGTAGTAATGGCCGACGGCCGCATCCTCGATCGCGGCCGCACGCACGAGCTGTTCTCGAACATCGAACTCATGCAGCATGCCTACGTTGAGCCGCCCCAGGTCATCGAACTCTCGCGCCGTCTGGCATCTTCCGTCTCGCCCGCTTTTGCGCAGGTGAGCGAGGTCACCGATGTCGTTCGAATTACCAAGGAGATGGTCCACCGTGGTTAACGTCATCGACTACATGCCGGGCGATACGCTGCTGCATCGCCTGAATCCCGTCGTCAAACTGGGCCTCGCCGCCGCCATCATCGTCGGCATCTTTTTGTCCGACACCTACGTGGCGCTGCTGGGCTTTCTGGCGCTCACGCTCGCACTGGGAGCTTACGCCGGCGTCGTCGACCGTCTGTTCTCGCTGCTCAAGTTGCTGATTCCGCTCGCGCTTATCATGCTGATGCTCCAGCTGGCCTTTATGCGCGATGGCAACGTGGTGTGGGGTTTTATCACCGACACGGGCCTCATCACAGGATCGAAGGCCTGCCTGCGCCTGCTGGGTGTGGCGTTACCACTCATCCTCATGCTCATGGTGACCAAGCTCAACGACCTTGCCAACGCCTGCGTCGAGGTGCTGCATGTGCCGTATCGCTATGCCTTCACCTTTACCACGGCGCTGCGCTTTGTACCGGTGTTTGGTCAGGAGATGAATGCCATCATGGAGGCGCAGACCGCACGCGGCGTCGAGTACGATACCAAGAACCCCATCAAGAAGCTTAAGCTCATGCTGCCACTGTGCGTGCCACTGCTCATCTCGAGCGTGGGCAAGACCGATGCCACAGCCTTGGCGGCAGAACAGCGCGGCTTCTATCTGCGCACACGCGCCAGCTCGTACAAGCGCTATCCCATCAAGGGTCTGGACATCGCCGTGCTCATCGTCAGCATCGCCCTCATCGCCATCGGCTTCCTGTTCTAGTTCACCACCGACAGCAACCACCCAACGCAAAAGGCCTCGGCTCGCACCAAACGAGCCGAGGCCTTTACTGTTTCCCCAGATAATACCTACCAAAAATAAACCTGTCCCTTTTTGGCAGATCGAGGGCTATTGGCGGTAGGGGGCGCCGCTGCGGATGACGGATTCGCGCACCAAGACGTCCATGGCGTCGAGGGTAATCTCGGGCATCTCGCGGTATTTCTGCAGCACCGAGAGCTCCGTGCAGGCCAGGATGACGCGGTCGCAGCCGCTACGGGCGAACTCCCACATCACGCGGTCGAACTTATCCATATCGGGCTCACGTCCGGCCTTCACATCATCGTAGATAAGCGACATCACATCGTTCTGACGTTTCTCGCTGGGATAGACAACCTCAACACCCGCAGCCTTACATTCGCGGCCGTAGACGCCCGCGCCCACGGTACCGTCGGTGCCCATGATGCCGATCTTATGCACCGGCTCGGCCGGCATACTCAGGTTGGGGTCGAACTCGCACTCCCCCATCACCGCACCGGCCAGAGCATAGCGCACCGACTCACGCGGCATGTGGATAATCGGCACCTTCGTAAACGACTGGATCTGGTCATAGAAGTAGTGTGACGTGTTGCAGGGAATGGCAATGTGTGCACAGCCCAGCGACTCGAGTGCCTGGGCGCACTCTTTCATGGTCGCCAGCAGTTTGGCATGCTCGCCGGTCTTAATGGCCAGCGTGCGGTCGGGCATGGTCGACTTGGAGAGTACCACCATGTCGATATGTTCCTGATCGCAGGCAGCAGCCGTATGACGCACCACCTGGTCGTAGTAATACGACGTTGCCTCGGCGCCCATGCCGCCGATAACTCCCAGCTTTTCCATCGCCGCCTCCTTGGTGACGCTTGCGCAATTGCGCGTATCATACCCGCGCCCGCCCGATGCAAACCGGACGGGCGCCGCGCTCATCTACTTGTAATACGTCTTGAACAGCTTAAAGTGGCGCAGCTTGGTGTGCCACATGCGCAGCCAGCGGTTAAAGACAAAGTCGCCCTTCATAAACGAAGGGTCGGCGCCCTTGCCTTCCTTGTCCAGGCGATGCACCTTAGCACGCAGCTCGGGATCCTTGACGTACTTGTCGACGACGCCCATGGGGACGACCATCCACAGGGCCTCGTCCTGAGCCGTCACAAACTCCGGCTCAAACGGACGGTTGAACACATACTCGTCCACCACATACTTGGCAACGTTAAAGCCGCTGTTGGTGACGTAGTAGTTGCTGCGACCCTGGCGCGTGTTGAAATCGAAGAACTTAAACGAGCCATCGCGCTCGTCGTACTTAACGTCAAAGTTGGAATAGCCCACAAAGTGAAGGTCCTCGAGCAGCTTGCGCACGCCGCCCATGAGCTCGTCGTTGGGCTCGGTAATGATACAGGCATGGTTGCCGACACCGTGGGGCTGATGCTCCTCGAGTAGCACATGGCCCAGGCACATCATGCGGACCTTACCGTTGCGGTCGGAATAGCTGGTGAGCACGCGCATGTACTCGTCGTTGCCGGGCACGCGATCCTGCAAGATCAGATCGTCGGTGTAGCCGCTGGCATACGAATCGCGGATGACCTGTTCCAGCTCGGCGCGGTCGGCAATCTCATAGGCCTTCTTCTGGCCCTCGAACTCATGCTGCCACCACATGATGCCATCAGAAGGCTTCAGAATCATCGGGTAAGGAAAATCGATCTGGTCGAGCACTTCGGCAGGCGCCTCACCCTGGGCATTGAGCATCGCCTTGGTAAAGGTAAACGTGTGCGGATAGGGCACGCCATGCTTCTCGCACAGCTCGTAGAAGATCTCCTTCTTCTGGCACTGCTCGAGCATGCTGTAGGGCGCGTAGGGAGCGACGATGTTATCCGCCAGCTCATGAGCATCTTTGGCTTGAGCCACGAGGGCGACATAGTTGTCGCCACAACCCACAAGGACAATCGTCTTGTCGGCATGCGCTTGGGCAATGCCGTTGACGGTTTTGAGCATCACGGACATGGTATCGATATCCACGTTGGGCGTGTAGTCGATAATCTGGCTGCGGTACGCGGGACCCGTCTGATACTTGCCAAAGACCAGACTCTTGACCTGGTACTCCTCGTAGAAGGCGCGCGCCACCGAATAGGCGTTGATGTCGCCACCGAGCAGCACGGGAATGAACTCGCGCTCTGTAAATTGCAATGCCATGGAAACTTCCTATCATGAACTGCCCACACAACGGGCGGTCTTTGCGCAACTGATTTATTCTAGCGTGCCAAGCCGCCGGCGCCCAAAGCTCCACCGTATCTATGGCAATCGACGTAATCGTCCAGCACGAAGACGGCGCCCACCGTTGTATGACAATGGGCAATGAACCTACCGTTGTTGTAGGATTCAGCGTATTGACATCTTCGAGCGAAAGGCGCACACGTGCCCCAAGACCATCCGACCGATAATCCCATCCTCAATGCCGCGAGGCGCGAGCTGGCGGAACGTGCGAAAGCGACCTCTCCCCTTTGCACGGCAAACGACGCCTACAACAGACCCGCCCGCATCGTCTCGATCAACACGTCGGCACACAAGGGCACGCGCAAGTCGCCCGTCGCCGATGGACGCGACACCGTCATAGAGCAATTTGGCCTCGCCTCCGACGCACACGCCGAACATTGGCACCGCCAGGTCTCTTTTTTAGCCGCGGAGTCCATCCAGACGGTGCAGGCACGCGGGCTCGACGTACACGAGGGTGACTTTGGAGAGAACTTTACAACCCGGGGCATCAACCTGCTCTCGCTCCCCTTGGGCACACAGCTCAAGCTTGGAAGCGACGTGCTCGTCGAAATCAGCCAAATCGGCAAGGTCTGCCACACCCGTTGCGCCATCTACTATCTCGCCGGCGACTGCATCTTTCCCCAGGAGGGCATTTTTGGCGTGGTCCTAAAGGGCGGAGAGGTCCATACCGGCGACGATATCCAGGTAGTCAAACTCGGCGACGGCTCCTGTTCGTTCACCCCCCGCCGAGGCGCTCGAAGAGATTGAGCAGGCTCGTCAGGAGGGCACGCTGTAGTTGTAAAACCCCACGTTGAGATAGCTTTTACAGCCCTAAACTCCTCTCAAACAGGCCCCCGTAACGTTAAAGTTGAACTCTATGGTTTCTCAACAATTCATCATAACTGCAGGTCAAAGCCAAAGCCTCAAGTTCAACTTGACCCTTTGGAACCTTTAAGGTTCAAGTTGAGGTCGAAAGCAGTAGTAGAATACCGTTCGAACCATAACCTACGATTGATTGCAGAGGGACTGGATGCAGCATTCGAATCATCGCACCGCAGCGCTCATTGCGTCGAAGCCGGCTCGTATCATCACGAGCGCCGCGCTCGCCGTTGCGCTGACGGCCACGCCGATGCTCTCCCCCGTTGCGGCGTATGCCGCCTCGCAGGCAACGCAGGACCAGCTTTCCGCAGCCCAGCAGAAGATCGAAGCCGCCACGAGCGCCTACAACGACGCCCGCACCAAACTCGATGACCTGCAAAAGCAGATTGACTCCAATGAGGCAAGCATCGAGGAAATCGAGGCTAAGCTTCCCGAGCAGCAGGCCAAGGCAAGCTCCGCCATGCGCGATCTGTACAAGTATCAGAAGGGCACCAATCCCATCGTGAGCTTCCTGGTCAACGCGCAGAGCCTGGGTGAGTTCATCACGACCTGCA
The DNA here is from genome assembly GCA_048254795.1 of Collinsella sp. GTDB lineage: Bacteria > Actinomycetota > Coriobacteriia > Coriobacteriales > Coriobacteriaceae > Collinsella. The sequence goes on from DBEZQF010000159.1 coordinate 7,173, forward strand.
AATACACCAACCAGATCACGAGCTCGAGCGTCGACGAGATCGAGCAGCTCAATAACATGCAAACCGAACTCGAGCAGAACAAAGCCGAGCTCCAGCAAGCCAAGTCTCAGCTTGAGGCAGAGCAGAAAAACGCCGAGGATGCGCTGGCGCAGGCCCAGCAGCTCCGCAGCGAGGCACAGGCAAAAGCCGAGCAGGAAAATGCCGCCGAGCTTGCCAAGCTTGAGGCCGATAAGGCCGCTGCCGCCGAGAAGCTCTCGGGCGAGGGCGTAAGCGGCAGCAATTCCAGCAGCCAGGCCACCAACACCAACACCACCATCGACACCACGGTGAACAACGCCAATACCGGTAGCTCCGATTACGATTCGTTCATTAATGAGTGGACGAGCCGCATCGACAATTATCTCGCCGGCTCCCCCATGGCAGGCCAGGGCTATAACTTTGCCGTCGCCGCTTGGAATACCGGTGTCGACCCCCGTTGGTCCCCCGCCATCGCCTGCATCGAGAGCACCAAGGGTGCTTATTGCGCCAATTCTTACAACGCCTGGGGCTGGAGTGCCCGCGGCGGCGGTTGGCGCAGCTTTGGCAGCTGGAGCGAGGGCATCTCCGCTCACGTTGCCTATCTGGGCGCCAACTACGGCTCCACCCTTACCCCAGCAGCGGCCAAAAAGTACTGCCCGCCCACGTGGCAGGACTGGTACAACAAAGTCGCCGCTCAGATGAACCGCATCTAAGTGCAACTGCAAAGGGCCCCAACGGGGCCCTTTTCTTTTAGGTAGCGGAGGTATCGACGACGCCGGTCGCATTGGCAACCGCGACTATGACGATCATGCATAGGAGCAGCACACCCAATGCCTTGAGCCAGAGCTTCGCGAGTTTCTTGCCGCGATAGCTGTCGAGCAGTGCGAATCGCCGACGAAGACGGCGCTTATCGAGCAGCGCAAAATGCATAAGCACCATAAGGCCATCGACAAAGAAAAAATACTCGATTATGAGAAGCCACGTCGGGTAGCTTTGGTTTGCTCCCGTGGGGTGAAAGACGGCAAAGTGACTTCCGGCAAAGAACACAAGCAGCGAGAAGCAGACGAGCGTATTCCAAATACGCCCCAGAGACTCCGGAACGCGAGAGAGCAGACCGCATGCAGCGGAGGCGGCAGGCCTAGGAAGCCCTGTGGGGTTCTGGAGCCCTTGGGGCGTCAACACCGTCTCAGAGGCCGGAGTACGGACAGGCGCAGGCGCAGGAGGCCGCACGGGGCGACTTAGATCGTATGCCGCGCGCGTCGCCCGTCCCAACGCTTCCGCGCTCGCAAAACGCTTGGCCGGGTCGAGCGCCATCGACATGCAGATGACATCGGCAAGTGGGGTGGGAATGCCACGCGCCTCGCATTGCTCGCGCATGTCGAGCCCTGGTTTAGGGTCGACTCCCGTCAAGCAGAAGAACAACAGGGCGCCAAGTGCGTAGACGTCGCTTCGCACGCTCGTCTGCCCAAACCCATACTGCTCGGGCGGCGCATAGGGCCGTGTCCCAAACTTGACGGTGTCGGCATCGGCGCCATCGCGCCATACGCGCGCGATCCCCAAGTCGATAATCACCAGCGACGAAAACGTCAGACCGTCATCAGGCGTATAGTTGGCACCTGTCACGATGATATTCGACGGCTTGAGGTCGCGATGGATCACCGGCGCCGACGTCTCCCCCGCCATCGCAAAACCGGCGTGGAGCTCGCCCACGGCATCGCATAGGGCAGGATACAATTCGTGCGCATAATCGGGGGTGGCTCCCAGACGGTCCACCAGCGCCCCGAGTGTCTCCCCTTCGATGTATTCCATAACCACGTTGAGCTCGTCGCCCACACGACGACAATCGACGATTCTGGGCAGGTGCTCAAAACGCCTGCCTGCCCGCTGAGCGGCAAACAGACGCTCGTATGCCCCACCGATTTGAGCCGAAGCATCGATGCGTTTACGGACAAAGGGGCCGAGCGAGCCACCGCCGGTTCCTTCAAAGTACACGAGCTCGGTTGTTTCAAGGGACGAGTGCTTAAGTACACGCTCCACACGATAGCTGTCGTCGCGATCGAGCGACGCCAGGTGCTCGGCAAGCGCTGCGGTCAGCTCGTCATCGGAATATGTTGGGGTCTGAGTATCCATAGCCTCCATCATAGCGCAGGGCGCAGACACCCCATGGCATCCGTGCCCCGTTCGTTTGCATCGCTGTTCGGCAGCTCCGCCGGCTCAGATATCAGCCGCTAACTCACCGTCTCCTCGCCAAAGCGATACAGCTCCTCGTTGACCTTTTGGAGGCTGCACCCGCGATCGATACAAAAGATGATAATCGCATCGCGGCGGTCCTTGCAGTTAAGGACGCTTACCCCGGCAGCCGTCAGCGCACGGTTGGTCTCTTTGAGCGTCAGCGCCATCGCAAAGGCGATCTGCAGCACCTTATTGCGGCTTGGATGCCGCGCGCCGGTAAAGATCTGATAGCCAAACGTCTCGTTGAGGTCGGCCATGCGCACCACGCGCGAACGCTCCAAGCCCTTTTCCTGCAGTAGCCGCTTCAGGTAGTCCGAAAGCGATGGGGCGGCAAAGTCGTGTTCTTTGATATAGCCATCGATGTTTGGCGCGTCGAGAAGCTCATTGAGCAACTCCTCGGTCAGCTTTTTATCGGGCATACGGCTTCACCTCCCCCAGTGCATGCAACATGCTAGAAACCACTTACGTCCGAACGCTCCCAGCTAGCAACCTGGTCGGGAGACACTGTACCCAGCGCCTCGAACTTCCAGGAGCCGCCCGCCTTCAGATGATTGGTGTTTGCAAGAGCCGTTCCAACCTGGTTGCCATCGGCATCATACAGAACATACTCAATCTGAATGTAGCTCTTTTCCTTGTCCGTGTTATTGGTCAGCGTGCCCGTGATCTTATAGGCAAACTGATTGGAGGTGTCTTCAGCCTCATCAGCAATGGCATACGGTTCTTGCGGTTCTTTTTGCTCCTCAGCCTGCTGTGTCGCCTCGGCAGGTTTTGCCGAATCGCTCGCAGACGAATCGGTTGAATTGCCACCCATAGAGCCCACGGCACCGACGATAACCAGCACCACGATGACGCCTAGGACAATCTTGCCGATCGGCTTCTTTCCCTCTTTTGCCATTATTCATCCTTCCTACGATCCGGCTACCGCGCCGGCATACAGCACATTGTAGAAAGGATTGAACTTGAATTCATTAGCTGAGAGCTAAGGCTGCAGTAAACGGCCAATGCAGTTATCCAAACGCCGAGCAAACGCACTTTGCGCAACCGTCTGCTGGCAGCGCGTCAACCCACCGTTACGGATTCCCCAGTAAAGGCGCTGATCATCAACAGGACAAAGAACACCAGGTAGCTGGCACTCAGCGGGTACGCAATAATCAGGAAGACGACCCAGCCGACAGTGGTTTTACCGTCGGCACGGCGTTGCTCGCGATTGCGGCAAAGCCAAATCGTCACGCCAATGGCCACAATCAGCAACACGAGTGCCGCTGCTGCCAACCCGGCAAGCGCAAACATTACGCCAATGCTCACAGCGATGACCGGAAGCAGCAGCAAACCGCACCCGCATCCACCCGGACTATATACGGCAGGCTGTCGGCGTCGCCTCATCGTCACGCCACCCCCATCATCTCTGAGCACTACAGCGCAATGGCCTGCTGAACAGAAACGATCTTATCGAGTTCCGGTTCGATCCGCCTTTTCTCGGCCTCAAGGTCAAACGCCACCTGAGCGCGCAGCCAATAACCATCCGTCAGGCCAAAATAACGGCAAAGACGGAGGTCGGTGTCGGCCGTCACGCGACGTTTTCCCAAGACAATCTGCCCGATACGCTGAGCCGGAATCCCGGTCTCTTTCGCAAGGCGATATTGAGAAATGCCCATGGGAACAAGAAACTCCTCTTTGAGAAGCTCACCAGGAGTCACTGGCGACAGCAAATCGGACGAGGTCTCATCACTTGTGATAATCGACGATTTCGACATTCCAAGCCATCTCCTGTCTCCACTCAAAACAGACCCGATAGCGCTCGTTAACACGGATGCTATATTGACCGGCACGATCGCCCTTCAAAGCTTCCAGGCGGTTGCCCGGCGGAACGCGAAGATCATCAAGCGAAGCACAAACCTGCAGTTGGCGAATCTTCCTCAGCGCAACGCGCTCAAAGGGCACGAACCTCCTGACCCGCACACCCATGGCAAAGCGTTCGGTATCCTCATCTTTATACGATGCAATCATAGTATCGCCTTACGTTAGTAACGTCAAACGTTTCTATAGACTTACATTTCTATTATATCGTACGTTTGTTCGTGTTTTCTAGAACAAATAGTCCTTCACGCCTTAGTCAAGCAAAAGCAATCGTTTGTAGACATCGAGACCTTTGAGTAGGATTTCCTCGTCGAAGAGCATGCTATCGGTATGCAGAGCGCTTGTGGCATAGGCGGGGCAGCCATCCGAATCACTCGGGTTGTCTTGGTCCTCTGGCATACCCGTGCCCAGCAGGAAAAACACGCCCGGCAGATGGCGCTGATAGAACGCGAAATCCTCGGCGATCAGCAGCGGCTCGTCCACAAGTTGCAGCTCGGGCAAGGCAGGCGCAATGTGGGCAAACAACTCGGGGTCGTTATCGACTGGCGGATAGCCCTCGGCAAAGTCGAGATCGTACGTACAGCCCGTTGCGGTGCACGCCTCGTCGAGCGCACGGCGTACGCCCTCGCGCGCACGGTCGAACATGGCGTCCGTAAACACACGCAAGCTACCGGCAACATGGGCCTCCCCCGCCACCGCATTGCAGACGGTGCCTGCCTGAAGCAGGCCGAACTTGCCAATGCAGGGCTCATCGGTGCCCAGCTCGTCCATCAGCTCGCGCTCGGCAACCAAAAACTTTGCTGCCGCCAACGCCGCATCGTGTGACTCCTCGACCGGAACGCCATAGGTCTTAGCGATATGGATGCTCGTCCCGTGAATATAAATGTGTGTCTCACTCGAACGCGCCAGCAGCGGACCGGAACAACTCGCCAACGTGCCGGCAGGCAGATCGGGCCACACATGGAAGCCGAAGATGCGGTCGGCCCCATAGCGCTCGAACACACCACTCTCGCATACCGTCTTGGCACCACCGGTCGTTTCCTCGGCCGGCTGGAACACAAAGAGAACGTTGCGCCTAATGGCGCCCGGCTGTTCGCGAATCGTACGGTCAACATACGTCGCGGCGGCAAGCGCCATGGCCATGTGTCCGTCATGTCCGCAAGCGTGCATCTTGCCGGGATGGGTTGAGGCAAAGGCCGCTCCCGTCGCCTCCGCGATGGGCAGCGCATCCATATCGGCGCGAATCGCCGTGGCATGCGCGGCATCAACACCGGCGTCGAAGAAAGCACAGACGCAGCTGGGGCACGGATGGGTCACCTCGCAAGCGAGCGGTGCCAGCACGCCCTCGATATAGGCAATGGTTTGCGGAAGATCGAAATCGAGCTCCGGAATGCGATGGAGATCGCGGCGGTAGCGACGGAGTTCTTGGAGCTCGGTCATAGAGGATCCCTTCGTGAGGCACATCTGTTGCAACTTATTGTGATACAGGATTGTGGCGCACATGTTTCCAGCATATCCCTGCATTTTTTAAACGTTATATACGAATACTCTTGTTTGGTAAAGTGCAACGTGGTAGGGTCGTTACCACTTGATAGAGGCGCGGGCACGAAGAACCGCGGGCGAGCCGGCAGGCTTTGACCCCGTGGGGAGGCGAAACCCGCCGAACTGGGCTTTTCGGGCACGAACAACCTGGTGGGCCTGTGGGAAACACCCACAGGACTGTCTGCAGCAATGCGGGAGCGCTATCCGGACATTGGGTCCACGCTATGCGGATTCGATGCGCAGATGGCGCCGTCTGGATAGCGAGGTTTACGGGACATGGCATTGACCCCCAACGAGGCATATGCGGCCAAGCAGCCGTTTGTGGACAAGGAGACACTCGAGCATATCGTCGAGCAGTTCCCCACGCCGTTTCATCTATACGACGAGGCGGGCATCCGCCGCAACATGCAAGGAGTGCGCGACGCCTTTGCATGGAACCCGGGCTTTAAGGAATACTTTGCCGTCAAGGCCAACCCCAACCCGGCGCTCATCTCCATTCTCAACGAATACGGCTGCGGCTGCGATTGCTCGAGCTATACCGAGCTCATGATCGCCCGCTCGCTGGG
>DBEZQF010000160.1:0-4904 GCA_048254795.1 Collinsella sp.
TCTGCCCGAGGTCGAGGTGCCTGCCGAGCTTGCACGCGCCAACGAGGCCTTTGCCGAGCGTGTTCGCGTGGAGACCGATGCCCTGCTGGGCAAGGTGCTTTACACCACGAGCTGCGCCATGAAGAACTCTTTCGCGATGAACGACAACGTGAGGTAGGGATTTCCCGTCGATCGAATAGTGCTAAAACGCTTTGTCGCTTTCACTCAATCTTGGGTACAAGAACGCCAATGCAGTTGTTTGTGATTGGAGACAACCATGGTTATGAAACTCGATCAGCTTGTTAACGGCGCCATTAACGTGGGCTTTGGCGCTGCCGCCGTTGCTGTTGAAGGCGGCAAGAAGGTCCTCGACGACCTTAATACCAAAGGCGAGCAGGTCCGCAAGGACACCGCCACCCCCGATATCGCCCGCAGTGTGTCCGACATGTTCGAGCAGGCCGGCGGTACCATCTCCGACCTGACCGAGCGTCTGGGCATGCAGGGCGAGACCGCGGCCCAACGCGTGCTCGACGAGCTCATTCTGGCTCGCGTCCGCGTTATGACTGCGCCCGAGCGTACGGCCTTCCTGGCCCATGTGCGCGACATCGTCGATTCGGTCGAGGACAACGTGACCTCGGTGCCCGTCGAGTCCGTTGAGCCCGACGATGCGAAGGATACCGAAGAGGCCGAGTAGCAGCGCAGATGGCAGATTCCACCACCGATTACAACAATCTAGATCCTCTGGGTGACGAGGCGGCGGTTGTCGATGAGGTCGACGCTGCCGTCTCGGGCGCTCGCAAGAAGCCACGCGCTGTCGATATGGTGCCCGAGGAGCCCGACGCGATGGCACCGGACGAGGAATACCAGCTCACGCCGGCGGGTCGTCGCGAACGCATTGGGCAGATTGTTCGCCTGGTCAAAAAGTACCGCGTGTGGGATAACCTCACGCCGGTTCGTTTGCGCCGCCTGCTCGAGGAACTCGGCCCTATGTTCGTCAAGATGGGGCAGATTCTGGCCAACCGGTCCGAGATTCTGCCGCAACGCTTTTGCGACGAGCTGCGTCGTCTGCGCTCCGACGTGGAGCCGGTGCCGTACGAGGTAGTGCTTCGCTGTCTGGAGGAAGAATACGGCCTGCGCCTGGGGGAGATGTTCGATGCGATCGATCCCAATCCGCTTGGTAGCGCATCGCTCGCGCAGGTGCACCGCGCTCGTCTGGTGTCGGGCGAGGATGTGGCCGTCAAGGTGCAGCGCCCCGGTGCGCAGCAGGTTATGGCGCAGGACATCGATATCATCCGCTCGGTGGTGCGTATCGTTTCCAAGTTCGTCAACACCGATCAATTCGTTGACCTGCACGGCGTGGTCGAGGAGCTGTGGACCTCGTTTCGCGAGGAGACCAACTTTTTGGCCGAGGCCAAAAACCTCAACGACTTCTACGAGTTCCATAAGAGCGTTCATGGCGTGACGTGCCCTAAATCCTATCTGGACCTGTGCACCGAACACGTGGTGGTTATGGACTACGTCGACGGCATTTCGATCGCCGATCCTGAACGCTTGGTGGCCGAGGGCTATGACTTGGAAAAGATCGGTGCCGCGATTGTCGAGGACTACTCGTCGCAGGTGCTTGATGACGGCTTTTTCCATGCCGACCCGCATGCGGGAAACATCATTCTCAAGGACGGCATCGTTTACTTTATCGACTTGGGCATGGTCGGGCGTATGTCGAGCCACGACCGTGGCATCGTCAAGGACATGATTTTCGCCGTGGCCGAGGGTGACGTGCCCAAGCTCAAGGATTCGCTCATGCGCTTCGCCGTGACGCGCGGCGATTCGGCCGAGCTTGACCATTCGGCCTTTTTGTCCGACTTGGACTTTATTGTTGCCGACTTTGCCGGGCTCGACCTTAAAGACCTGGATATCGGCGAGTTTTTGACCTCGCTGTTAAACCTCGCGCGCAAAAATGACGTTGAGCTGCCGAGCGTGGTGACGATGTTCGCCCGCGGCATGGTGACGCTCGAGGGCCTGTTGACCGAGTACATGCCCAACGTCAACATGATCCAGATCATCCAGACGCACATCAAAAACGAGAAGAGCACCTACGCCCGCATGCGCGAGATGAGCCGCGACTTTGCAGCGAGCAGTTATCGCGCGGCGAAGGGCTCGCTCGAGGCGGCCGAGTATCTGGGCTTGGCTTCGCGTATGCTCACGCGCGGCCAGCTTAAGGTGAACACGCAGATCATGAGCAGCGATAAGGCGCTGCGACAGCTGGGCGGAATTATCGACCGCATGTCGATGGCAATTGTGATCGCCGGTCTGTTTATCGGTTCGTCGGTGGTGTACTACGCACGCATCGAGCCGGTTGTGTTTGGTATCCCAGTCATTGGCTTTATGGGCTACGTGAGCGCGCTGGTGCTGGCGCTTATGCTGGGCCGCAATATCTGGCTCAACAGCCACGGCGGCAAGCACTAGAGGCTGCGACCTTCACCGCATTTTCCTATCGCAAACAATAGCTTTTACCTTGGGCTTCGCCTGCGTGCGAGGCCCTTTTGCGTGATACCATTTTGACGGTAATAATCGATGGCCTAGATGGTGGTGCGGAGACGCACGAATGCGCGGTTTTCCTGCGCGTTTGGGAGAATCGGGGTGCAAGTCCCCGGCTGTACCAGTAACCGTAATTCCTCTTGACTCGGGATATTCGCGTCGCAGATCGGACGGCGTGCCTGAGCCGTTAAGGTTAAGTCGGATCGCCTCCCATCTTGCATGCGGCTGCGGCTTTTGCCGCCGGTGTGCATAGGGCTCTGGAGGGAAGGAGGACCCCGATGGGGGAACTCGAGCGCAACATACGCGATGACGTGGGGCAGCCTCAAGGCAACGCTCCAAGTACAGACAGTAGGAGACAAATGGATATGTTTGAGGACGAGTGCCAGCGTGCCTCGCTTCGTCGCCGTGGCGTAATCGCGCGCGGCGTGGCAAAGCGCTGCCTGGTGGCATTCCTGGCCTTCGCGATGGCCTTTGGCACCACGCCGGCTCAGCTGTGGGCCGAGGGTGCCGAGGGCATTACCGACGCTGTGGCTCAGGCTACGACGCCAGGCGAGGACGCAGCGCTTGCGGGCGGTACCGCTGAGCAGAGCGGCGCCGAGGTTTCGGATTCCGGGAGCGCGCCTGCAGCTAGTGCCGCCACTACAGAGGCAGCAACTGGCGACGAAGGCTCGGCGACGGGGGAGAGCCCTGCCACGAGCGAGCAGTCTTCGACGGCATCCGCTGGCCAAGCAGGATCTGCCGCCGCGGCTGCCGTCCAGACAGAGAACCCGACAGAAACTGGCGATGTCGTCAAGAAGCAAATCGAGGTCTCGTTCTCGATTATCGGCACCGATGCCGACGGCAAGGCTCAGACCTGGGTGGCGCCTACGCAGCTCAAGCTCGACGAGGGCGCGACGGCTGCGGATGCCTTCATTAAGCTGCAGGAGAAGACGGGCTTCAAGGCGAAGTACGATCCGAACACGGCATACGGTTTCTACCTCGAAAGCATCACCTCCCCGAGCGATGGCCGCACGCTTGCCTACGATCCGACGACTCATGCCTACTGGCAGCTGTTCGTCGACGGCGCGTCTTCCTCGGTTGGCGCGAGCAGCGTCAAACTCACCCAGGGGCAGAAGATTGAGTTTGCCTATACGGCTGGTAGCGCGTCCCCTGTCGTTAAGGACCAGCTTGCTGCGAATGTGACCGTCATTGGTCGCGATGCCCAGGGCAAGACTCAGACCTGGGTCGACAACGCGCAGTATGTGGTGACGTCCGGTTCGAGCGCGCTTGATCTTACGAAGGTCGCGCTTGAGGCGAATGATATTGACGCCGTTGCTGCGGGCTCCTTCATTCTGAGCCTTAAGTACAACGGTGTTGAGCTGGGTACGCCCCAAGATTATTCGACCTATTGGCAGCTGTTTATCAACGGCAAGTCGAGTGACTATACGGCGGACAATGTCACCATCCATGCTGGCGATACCGTCACGTGGTTCTACGGTGGCTGGGGAGACCAGTTGCCGTCCGATTCTGTCCATGCTTCCGTTCAGGTGCTTGGCAAGGACAAGGACGGCAAGCAGCAGGTTTGGGCTTCGACGGGCCAGACGAGTCTCAAGGCGGGCTCTACTGCTAAGGACCTGTTGGAGCAGACTGGTCTTAAACTCAAAGCTACAGAAGAGTCTTGGGGTTGGTACCTTAGGGGCATTACCTCGCCGCTTGACGGTAAGACCTATTGTGGCTCTGATGCTGCGACCAATAGCTATTGGCGCTTCTACGTAAAGGGCAAGTCCGACGCAAAGTACAAGTTCGCCGACGTTGGCGCTGGTGCCTACGAGCTCCATGAGGGTGACGCCGTCACCTTTATGTATGCTGGCGACAGCGATGCCCTCCCTGGTCAGGTGCTTGGATCCGCCGATATCATCGGCCCCGATGTCAACGGCAACAATACTCGCTGGGGCTCGGCAAGCAATGTTTCCCTGCCCGAAGGCTCTACGGCTCAGGACCTTATTGAGACGGTTCTGAAGGCGAAGGGCATTGATTACAAGGCCTCCCAGAGTGGTGCATACTGGTCCATTACTTCGCCGTTCGAAGACAAGTCTTACGGCTATGATGGTGCGACCGGTAAATACTGGCATCTGTATATCAACGGAGAGTCCTCATCTCTCTGTGCCAACCAGGTCACGCTCAAGAGCGGCGATAAGGTCACGCTTGCCTATACCACCGATAATTCGCCCATGCCCGATCCCGACAAGATTGTCGTGGATCCGAGCGCGACGACTCCTGATTGGGATGCCGAGTGGGCCGGCTACGGCAACAGTGGCAACGGTTCGACCGTAACGGATGCCAAGACGCCTGCGCAGGCCGCCGGTCTTAAGTGGGCCTTCGATTGGAAGGCCGAGTCTGGTCAGCAG
>DBEZQF010000161.1:0-5208 GCA_048254795.1 Collinsella sp.
ACGTCCTTGTACTCGATAGAGATGTTCTTGGCGAGAATCGTAATGCCGCGCTCGCGCTCCTGGTCGTTGGAATCCAGGACGCGGTCCTCGACCTGCTGGTTGGCACGGAAGGCGTCCGTGGCACGCAGGAGCTTGTCGACCATCGTCGTCTTGCCGTGGTCGACGTGAGCGATGATGGCGATGTTCCTCAGATTGTCTACGCGCATGTAGTTCCCCTATCTTCTATCTATATACAACCGGCACGCGTATGCGGCCCGCCCAGCGATACAACGCTCAGCGGGAATATTGAGCCTTTTACCGAAAACTCGTTTATTTTAGCGATTTTAGATGAGAGGGGTTTCCTCACCTGCAGGTTCAGGGTCGCTCCACATAAAACCATCGCCGGCGCCCATGCCCTCATACAGCACATATGCCGAAAAACCGCTCTCGAGCGTAGTCTCAAAGAAGCTCACGAGCAGAGCATCGTGATAGCCGCCGTCAATCTCGACGCAGCCGGTGTAGCCGATGGCATAGCGAGCGATACGGCCCAGGCCCTCGTCCTTAAGACCCATCTTGTGCTCGGAGATAAAGTTGGTGGCCGCCTCGAGGCACGCCTCTTCGCCATCCTCATCGAGCGCCGCCAGATAACGGCTGGAAGCGGCGTCCTCAATTGCCACGACCACGCCAGGGTTTTCACCGGCGGCAAGGTCGTCCAAGAACGCGCCGATCAGATCGCACACCATGGCGTCGAGCTCGGCGGAGACGTTACCGGCGTCCTGCATATCCTGTGCCATCTTTAGACCTTCCCATCGAGTTTGGCGTCGTTACAGTTCTTGTGCCTCAGCAGCGATCTTAGCGGCAGCGTCGCGGGCGCGCATCATATCCATCGCGCGCTTGTCGAGTACCTTGATCTGACTGGTCAGCATGACCGCATCGACCACGTCCCAGATCACCAGGCCCGTAGAGATCGAAAACCCAAGCGCACCAACTGTACCACGAAGGCGCGAGCAGATTGCCGCAACAAGGGCGGAGATGACAACCATCTTGATAAACGAGCCGCGGCGTTCGCGAAGCGTGCGGGCCTGCGTCACATAGGCAATGCGAGCCGCCTCAGAAGCCTCCGAGCGCATCTGGGCCTCGCGGGCGATTGCAGCCGCTTCAGCCGACATCCCGCCGGCCATCAGCGAACGCTCCGCAACCTGGACGCCCCGCATTTAGAAGTCATCGGGGGAGAGCGTATGGACGAACTCGTCGAACTTCTCGAACTCCTGCTCGTCGTCGACTTCCTCGGCGTGGGTAGAAACAGTGCCCAGGCGATTCATGATGTCGTCCTCCACAAACATGGGGGCATTGCTGCGCACGGCAAGGGCAATGGCATCACTGGGGCGGGCGTCGATCTTGCGCTCGTCACCATCGGCCAGTACGACGATCGTCGCGTAGAACACCGGCGGCTCGGCGCGAACGATCTCGATGCGCTCGAGCTTGGCGCCCAGGGCGCCAACAGTATCGAGCAACAGGTCATGGGTAATCGGGCGCTCGGCGCGGCCGCTATCGATGCCGCGGCTGATGGCAGCGGCTTCAAACGAACCAGTCTGAATGGAAAGGGAACGCAGCGGCGCGGGCGAGTCCGATTTGCTGCAGCGCTCGCGAAGCACGATAAGCGATGGCACGGGACCGGCGGCCATGACGATGGTCTCTATGTCGACACGAACCATGGAACACCTCCGGTACGTAGCGGTTAACACGCGGCAGCTCCACCGCATTGAATAGCTATACTACCCAATCTTTCGCACAGCACACAAAACCAAAATGAGATTTATCGCAGACAAGAAAAAAGCCCCAAGGCAATGCCCCAGGGCTCTTCACAGTTTTGATGGTGGACCTGACAAGATTCGAACTTGTGACCTCCCGGTTATCAGCCGGACGCTCTAACCAACTGAGCTACAGGTCCATCATGGTGGAGGTTAGGGGGATCGAACCCCTGACCTCAGGCTTGCAAAGCCCGCGCTCTCCCAGCTGAGCTAAACCCCCACGGAGACAGTAATAAACACCCCAGCGGCGACTCGGCTCTCGCTGGGGTGTTTATTGCGAAAGAAAGTGGTGGACCTGACAAGATTCGAACTTGTGACCTCCCGGTTATCAGCCGGACGCTCTAACCAACTGAGCTACAGGTCCATCGCGCAAGGGATATATTAGACGAGTCGTTACGCGCGCGTCAACAACTTTTTTGAAAATCTTTGGGAGGGGTTCGCCCCGGCCGCCCGGCGGCATATGAAGTCGCCTGCTCGGACAGTCCTGACTCGCAAGGAGAGCACATTAAGTGCTCTCCGGCTCGTGCGGAACTCGCGATCGACTTCATATGCCGCCGGGCGGCCGGGGCGAACGCGGGTCCCTAGGTTTTCAAAAAAGCGGTCGGCGCGCAGGTGCGCCGACCGCCGATATATGGGGTCTGATGTTTTTGACCGGAGAGGACTACTTACTCGTCGAGGAGATCCTCTGGCATGTCGTTGCCGTCGCCTAGGTCGACTGGGGTCTCTTCGGTGTCGGCTGCGGCCTCGGCGCCCTCGCCTTCGGGTTTTTCCTTGGCTGCCGTCATACGGGCCACGGCGCATATGCGGTCGTTGTCGTCGACGGTCATCATCTTGACGCCCTGGGTGGCGCGGCCAGTCTGGCTGATCTCGTCGGTCTTGACACGAATGACCGTCGCGCCCTCCGTCACGATGAACAGCTCGTGCTGCGGGCCCACCGTCTTCATGGCCGCGAGGTTACCCTTACGCTCGGTCATTTGGATGGTGTAGACGCCCTGGCCGCCGCGATTCTGCTCCGGGTAGTCCGCAACCGGTGTGCGCTTGCCGTAGCCGCGCTCGGTGATGACGAACAGATCGCCGTTGCCGTTAGTGACTTCCATGCCCAGAACGCTCACGCCGTCCTTCATGCCGATACCGCGAACGCCGCTGGTGTCGCGGCCGGTAGCGCGCACCTGCTCCTCGGAGAACATGATCGCCTTGCCCGCGGTGGTGGCTAGGATAATCTTGTCGCCCTCGCGCACGCGGCGCACGTTCAGCAGCGCGTCGTCGTCACGCAGGTTGATAGCGATCAGGCCGTCGCGACGGCTGCGATCATATGCGCTCATCACGGTCTTCTTGACCATGCCGCTCTTGGTGGCAAACATCAGGTACTCGTCGGCCGGGAACTCGCGGCAGCTGATGACGCTCGCGATCTTCTCGCCCTCCTCGAAAGGCAGCAAGTTGACGATCGCGGTACCGCGTGCCTGGCGCGTACCTACCGGCAGCTCGTGCACCTTCAGGCGATAGACCTTGCCCTTGCTCGAGAAGAACAGCACGTACTCGTGCGTGGACGCGATGAACATCTCATCGATGACATCGTCCTCTTTGAGGTTGACGCCCGACACGCCCTTGCCACCGCGCTTCTGGGCACGGTAGGCAGCCACTGGGATACGCTTAACGTAGCCAGTGTGGGTGATGGTCACGACCATATCCTCGTCGGCGATGAGGTCCTCGACATCCAGGTCCTTCTCAACCTGGCTGATTTCGGTACGGCGCTTGTCGCCAAACTTCTTGGAGATCTCGCGCATCTCTTCCTTGATGACGCCCAGAATCTTCTCCTCGTGCGCCAGCAGGTCCTCGTAGTAGGCGATGGCGCGGCGCAGGCCGTCCAACTCTTCTTGGATCTTGTCGCGCTCCAGGCCGGTCAGGCGGCGCAGCTTCATCTCGAGGATGGCCGTGGTCTGCTCGGGCGTAAAGCCAAAGCGTTCGATCAGTCGGCTGCTGGCCTCGGAGTCGGTCTGCGAGGAGCGGATGATGCTGATGACCTCGTCGATATGGTCAAGGGCCATCAGGTAGCCCTCGAGGATATGCGCGCGGGCCTGGGCCTTCTTAAGGTCGAAGCGGGTGCGGCGGGTAACGACGTCGACCTGGTGGTCGATGTAGTGCTGCAGCATCTCGCGCAGGCTCAGGCATTTGGGAACGCCGTTGACGAGTGCCAGGTTGTTGGCGCCAAAGGTCGTCTGTAGCGAGGTGTACTTATACAGGTTGTTGAGCACGACCTGCGGAATGACGCCCTTCTTGAGCTCGATGACCAGACGGATGCCCTTCTGGTTGGACTCATCGCGCATATCCGAGATGCCCTCAATGCGCTTGTCGTTGACGAGTTGGGCGATCTTCTCCTGCAGGGTGCCCTTGTTGACCATGTAGGGAATCTCGGTAAAGACCAGGCGGCTGCGGCCGGTCTTGGTGGACTCCACATGTGCCTTGGCACGCACGGTAATGGAGCCGCGGCCGGTCTCGTAGCTCTGCTTAATGCCGGCGCTGCCCATGATGATGGCACCGGTGGGGAAGTCCGGACCGGGCATGATCTGCATGAGCTCGTCGACGGTGGCGTCGGGGTTGTCGATCAGGTAGCAGGTGGCCTCGATCGCCTCGGTGAGGTTATGCGGGGCGATGTTGGTGGCCATGCCGACGGCGATGCCCTGGCTGCCGTTGACCAGCAGGTTGGGGAAGCGCGCAGGCAGTGCCACGGGCTCGGCGAGCGATTCGTCGTAGTTGGGCTGCCAGTCGACGGTATCCTTCTGCAAGTCACGCAGCAGTTCCATGGCGGGCTTGGCCAGGCGACTCTCGGTGTAACGCATGGCCGCCGCGCCGTCGCCATCGATGTTGCCGAAGTTGCCGTGACCGTCGATGAGCGGCGTGCGCATGGAGAACCACTGCGCCAGGCGGACCATGGCCTCGTAGACCGCAGAGTCACCGTGCGGGTGGTACTTACCGATAACTTCGCCGACCGTCCAGGCCGACTTTTTGTGTGGGCGGTTGGGGTAGATGCCGCTCTCGTTCATCGCGTACAGGATGCGGCGGTGTACCGGCTTTAAGCCGTCGCGCACGTCCGGCAGGGCACGCGCTGTGATAACCGACATCGAATACTCGATGAACGACTGCTTCATCTCGCGACCGAACTCCGAAATCTGGAGCTGGCCGCCGTTGATGTCCTCGCCGGCCGAGGCGCCACGATCGACTTCGCCAAAGCTCTCCTCGAGCTCACCGTCGTCGTCCTCTTCCTCATCATCATCGGCATCGGGGTTATAGGCGTCCGGATCGCCGTCCTCGCCCTGCTCAGCACGGGCAAGCAGGCGCTTCAGATCATCGGGCATACCGGCATCGCCGGCCTCGCCCATACCCTCGTTGTTGTTGATATCGTCTGCCACGTTACCTCCTC
>DBEZQF010000162.1:0-2166 GCA_048254795.1 Collinsella sp.
GTCCTCGTACGCACGCTGATCCTCGGCATTGCCAAACAGCTCGGCATCATCAATCTGGGGCATGGTCATACCTTTCGTGTTAGTCATTCCGTCCTCTTATACCAAAAAGACGGCCCTCCAAACGGAGCAGCCGTCTTTTGCGGAGATTATTTTGTCCCAAGGCGGAACTTAGTGGCGGAAGTGGCGAGCGCCCGTAAACACCATAGCAATATTGTGCTCATTGCAGGCCTGGATGCTCTCGTCGTCGCGCTTGGAGCCGCCGGGCTGGATGATGCAGGTCACGCCGTGTGCAGCAAGAACGTCGACGTTGTCGCGGAACGGGAAGAACGCGTCGCTTGCACAGGCAAAGCCGCCCTTCTCCACGCCCTCGCGCTCGCAGAAGTCCTCGGCGCGCTCGCAGGCAAGCAGCGCAGAGTCAACGCGGTTAGGCTGACCCGGGCCCATGCCAATGCCGGCCTTGCCCTTGGAAACCAAGATGGCGTTGGACTTAACGCCCTTGCAGACCTTCCAGGCAAACTCGAGCTCGGCCATCTCGGCGTCGGTGGGCTTGCGGTCGGTGGGGAACGTAAAGGTCGCGGGATCCTCGGTCACGTGGTCGACTTCCTGCACCAGCATGCCGCCGTCGATGGAGCGCAGCTCCACCTGGGCGCCGTGGTCCACGCCGCCGGTGGCCAGCACGCGCAGGTTGGGGCGCTTGGCCATGCGCTCGAGCGCCTCGGCAGTGTAGCTCGGGGCGATGATGACCTCGACGAACTGCTTGTTCTGATCGGCAAAGTGCTCGACCAGCTCATAGGGAACCTCGCGGTTGCAGGCGATGATGCCGCCAAAGGCACTCTTGGGATCGCAGGCGAAGGCGCGGTCGTAGGCAGCCGTGATGTCCTCGGCAACGGCAGAACCGCAGGGGTTCTGGTGCTTGAGGATCACGCAGGCCGGCTCGTCGAACTCGCGGACCAGGTTCCAAGCGGCATCGGCATCCAGATAGTTGTTGTAGCTGAGCGGCTTGCCCTGGATCTGCTCGGAGCCAACGAGCGGGAACTGCGAGCTCGCGGTGTTCTCGCAGCCCTCGACAAAGCGGTAGACCGTAGCCTTCTGCTGCGGGTTCTCGCCATAGCGCAGGTCGTCGACCTTCTCCAGCGAGATCTCGAGCTTGGCAGAGGTGTCCGCCACGTCGCTTGCCTGGGCGGCAAGCCAACGGGAGATAGCCGTGTCGTAGGCGGCGGTGGTCTGGTAGACCTTCACCTGCAGGCGACGACGGGTGGAAAGCGTGGTGCAGCCACCGGTCTCGTGCATCTCGGCCAGGACGGCATCATAGTCGGCCGGGTCGGAAATGACGGTAACGCTCGTGGCGTTCTTGGCGGCAGAGCGCAGCATGGAGGGGCCACCGATGTCGATGTGCTCGATGGCGTCCGCGAAGGTGACCTCGGGGTTGGCGACGGTCTTCTCGAACTCGTACAGGTTGACGACGACCAGGTCGATCAGCTTAATGCCGTGCTGAGCGGCCTCCTGCATGTGCTGCTCGGAATCGCGGCGGGCCAGCAGCGCGCCGTGAACCTTGGGGTGCAGGGTCTTAACGCGGCCGTCCATCATCTCGGGGTAGCCCGTGAACTCCTCGATGGGGGTTACGGGAACGCCCGCGTCCTCGATGGCACGAGCCGTGCCGCCCGTAGAGATGATCTCGACGCCAAAGTCATCGACCAGCGTCCGTGCGAAATCGACGACGCCCGTCTTATCGGTAACCGAGATCAACGCGCGTGCGATCTTCACATCAGATCCCATGCAGTCCTCCTGTCTGGTACGCCGCCGTGCTCTGTGAGTCGGTGATACGTCGATCTGCAGCGCTCGCGCAGCGGCATTGAAAATACTGATTTAATGTAGCGCATCGAGCGCATCGATGCACCCCGCAACGGGCGCATGTGCAGAAAAAGTTTGCGAGCAGAGGGGATGGACACGGCACTGGGCACGGTGAGTTCATGGAACACAGGGGCACCATAATTTGATGCCAATGGCGTGGTAGAACTGTGCTCGATATGCATCCGCAAAAGAAAGAGGCACCATGGTCTCGCGGGTTCTCTACCGACCGTTTGATACCGAAGACTTCGACGCCATCGCGCTGATTCTGCAGCAGCTTTGGCATAACAATTCGGATAACGATGAGTACAACCGCCT
>DBEZQF010000163.1:0-4007 GCA_048254795.1 Collinsella sp.
GATCTCGTCGGGGTTGCCCAGGATGACGATCTTTGCCAGGCCCTCCTCGATGATCTTGGTGGCCGCGACGATGGTGCGCGGATCCTCGCCCTCGGGCAGGACGATCGTCTTAAGGTCGGCCTTGGCGGCAGACTTCATACGGTTTAGGAAATCGCTCATGTTACTCCTTACAAGCGTTTCGCTAAGCTCCAGGCGCCCGGCTGTTCACGAATAAACCCGCTGCTAGCGGGTTTACCTTTCAATTATGTTCGCCGCGGTGCTTGAGCTTTCCTTGTGTGGCAAGCTCATTATAGGACGCATTAGCGCTATAATCGCTCTGATAAATATGTCTCGAAGAATGTTCGAGAAAAGCCCAGCTAACGAGCCCGTGGCTTTTGACAAGGAGTATCGATGCAGATTACCTCAGGCCTGCCTGAAGGCTTTAACGCCGGCGCGTACGACATGATTGTCGTCGGTGCTGGATATGCCGGTGCCGTTTGCGCCCGCCGTCTTGCCGAGACCATCGGCTATCGTGTTGCCGTTTTGGAGCGCCGTAGCCACATTGCGGGCAATGCCTATGACTGCACTGATGAGGCCGGAATCCTGATTCACGAGTACGGTCCGCATATCTATCACACCTTTAACGAGCGCGTGCACAATTTCCTGTCGCGCTTTACCAAGTGGACGGATTATCAGCACAAGGTGCTCGCCAACATCAACGGTACCCTTATGCCCGTGCCCTTCAACCATGCGAGTCTCAAGCTCGCCTTTGGTGACGAGCGCGGCGAGGAGCTGTATCAGAAGCTCGTGGAGACCTTTGGCAAGGATGTCAAGGTGCCCATTATGGAGCTGCGTAAGAAGAACGACCCCGACTTGGCCGAGGTCGCCGATTACGTCTACGAGAACGTCTTTTTGCATTACACCATGAAGCAGTGGGGCCAGACGCCCGATCAGATCGATCCCTCGATCACCGGCCGCGTTCCCGTCTTTGTGGGCGATGATGACCGCTACTTCCCGCAAGCCCCCTTCCAGGGCATGCCGCAGGAGGGCTACACGGCGCTCTTTGAGCACATGCTCGACCACGACCTGATCGACGTGTTCTGCGACGTGGACGCCCGCGATCTCTTTGAGATCGACGAGACCACCGTCAAGATCGACGGCAAGGTCTATGGTGGCGAGATTGTCTATACCGGTCCACTCGACGAGCTGTTCAACCTCGACTTGGGTGCGTTGCCGTACCGCACGCTCGACATGAAGTTCGAGACGCTCGATATGGACCAGTTCCAGCCCGTGGGCACCGTCAACTACACCACGAGCGAGGACTACACGCGCATCACCGAGTTCAAGAACATGACCGGTCAGGTCCTGCCCGGCAAGACCACCATCATGAAGGAGTACTCCAAGGCCTATACGCCCGGCTCGGGCGAGACGCCGTACTACGCCATTCTTGAGCCCGAGAACCGTGAGCTCTATGAGCGCTATCTTGAGCGCGTCCAGAACCTGACGAACTTCCACCCGGTGGGTCGTCTGGCCGAGTATCGTTACTACGATATGGACGCTGTGACCAATTCCGCCCTCGATCTTTCGGATGAGATTATCGCCTGCCATGCATAAAGTCATAACATTCGGTATTCCCTCGTATAACGCCGCCAAGGACATGGACCATTGCATCACCTCCATCTTGGAGGGGAGCAATTACGCCACCGATATCGAGATTATCGTAGTGGACGACGGCTCCAAGGACGAGACGGCCGGTAAGGCCGACGAGTGGGAGGCGCGTTATCCCGGTATCATTCGCGCGGTACACCAGGAGAACGGCGGCCACGGTATTGCCGTCCTTTCGGGTCTGCGCGAGGCACAGGGCACCTACTACAAGGTTGTTGATTCGGACGACTGGCTCGACGCTGCGGCTCTTTCGACCATGCTGTCGATTCTGCGTGGCTTTGAAGAGCGCGATCAGCGCGTTGACCTATTTATCTCGAACTACGTGTACGAGAAGGTTTACGAGGGAACGCATACCGCTATTGGCTACAAATTTGCCCTGCCGCGCAAGAAGATCTTTTCCTGGGATCAGATTGGTCATTTCCGCCTGGACCAGAACCTACTCATGCACAGCCTGTGCTATCGCACAGATGTGCTGCGCGAGTCCAACCTTCCCATGCCGCCGCACACGTTCTATGTGGACAACATCTACGCCTACGTGCCGCTGCCGCGTTGCAAGACCATGTACTACGCCGACATCGACCTCTACCGCTACTTTATCGGTCGCGAAGGTCAGAGCGTCAACGAGGCAACGATGGTCAAGCGTCTGGACCAGCAGTTCCGTGTTACGCGTATCATGATGGAGTCGTACCACTTGTACAGCGATGTTGAGTCGTCGCGTCTGCGTTCGTACATGATGGGCTACTTCACCATGATGATGGCGATCTGCTCGGTTCTCACCAAGCTTTCCGAGGAAGATTGCGCCGACGAGCGCCTAAAGATGCTGTGGAATAATTTGAAGGCCTACGACGAGCGCATGTATCGTCGTGCCCGCTACGGCGTGGTCGGGTTCTTCACCAATCTGCGCGGACGGGCCGGAGACAAAACCACGCTCGGCCTATACCGTCTTGCCTCTAAGATCTTCAAATTCAACTAACTGTTGAGTAATCGCTGCTGATAGGTTGACTGGGCCCCTTGGCCTTTAGTTTGCTACTGCGAACAGTCCTGCTCGCACGGAAAGCACATTAAGTGCTTTCCGGCTCGTGCGGAACTTGTATCAAACTAAAGGCCAAGGGGCCTCTGCTATAAGAATCGATTGTCAGGTTATTTGAATTTGAAGATCTTCGACGCGCGGTACACAGGGGCCTGGGCTGAAAAGAATCTGGTTGGTAGGTTGCCCGGTGGGGCTTGGTTATGTTTGTCGCGAGTTCCGCACGAGCCGAAGAGCACTTAATGTGCTCTTCGTGCGAGCCAGGACTGTAGAGCAGCAAACATAACCAAGGCCCACCGGGCAACCGGACGAGCTAGTTTACTTTGCGGCACCGGGGATGCCGTGGGAGGTTTTGGCGGTTTTGGCTCCGTTTACGATGGCAGTTTCCAGGGCCCTTACTGCGAGCATGCCCAGCAGGTCTAGGGGAACGGTGGCGCTTGCCTGGGCGCCCAGTTTGCCGCTGGCGAGGGTGTAGATAGTGTCGCCGTCGTTGGTGGTGTGCGTGGGACGGATGGCGTGTGCGTAGGCGTCTGCAGCCATCTGGGAGACCTTGGTGGCTTGTGCCTTAGTGAGTTCCACGTTGGTGACGATGCAGCTGATGGTGGTGTTGGTGCGGTCGAGCGGCATCTGCATGGATCCGGCGGCGGCAAAGGCTGCGAGTTCCATGTCGACGATCTGGTCGCTATCGGCTGCGGCGCGCATACCGGCGACCCACTCGCCGGTGAAGGGGTCGACAACGTTGCCGCAGGCGTTGACCGAGACCACGGCGCCCACCTTGATGGGGCCGAGCGCCACGGCGGCAGCGCCAAGGCCGGCCTTCATGCAGGTAGCGGGGCCCATGAGCTTACCCACGGTAGCGCCCGTGCCGGCGCCTACGTTGCCCTGTTCGAGCTTGGTGGGGGTGTTGTCGAGTGCTTCGCGCACGGCGGCGATGCCGGCCTCAATGTCGGGGCGAACGGTGGGGTTACCAAAGGCGAGGTCGAAGATACAGCTCGAGCACACGATAGGCACCTGCGTGGGGCCGACGGGAAGGCCGATGCCGCGGCTCTCAAGCTCGCGAGCGACGCCGCTTGCAGCCTCGAGGCCAAAGGCCGATCCGCCCGAAAGGCAGACGGCGTGGACCTTGTCGACGGTGTTCTCAGGTCGCAGCAGGTCGGTTTCGCGCGAAGCGGGAGCACCGCCGCGAACGTCAACACCGCCGGTGGCGCCCTCGGGTGCCACGATTACGGTGCAACCGGTGCCGGCCTCCTCGTCCGTATAGTTGCCATAGCAAAAGCCATCGACATCGCAGACGTCAATGGCCTCGAGCAGTGTATCCATGTTTAACTCCTATCGG
>DBEZQF010000164.1:0-6512 GCA_048254795.1 Collinsella sp.
CCGATGCCGCTCATGGCAGATACCGGCAGCGCGGCCAAAAAGCGCTGCTCGGTTCCGGGGCGCACGATGGTCAGCCCAAACGGCTTATCCCGCTCGCTTGCGATCTTTGCGACCGTCTTGTTGCAGCCCACGCCAATGGAGCAGGTCACTCCCAGCCCTGCCACGCGGTCGCTTATACGCCGCGCAACCAGCAGCGGGTCTTCGGGCGCAAAGCGACCCGGTGTGATATCGATAAAGGCTTCGTCGATGGATACGCGTTCAACGCGCGGGGTCTCGTCAGCGAGAATTGCCATGACCTGCGCGCTGACCTCACGATAGCGATCAAAATGCCCATGCGTCCAAATGGCTTGCGGGCACAAGCGCTGCGCCTCGGCCGAGGCCATGGCAGAGTGCACGCCAAAGCGACGTGCCTCATATGAACACGTGGACACGACGCCACGCGAATCGGCGTCTCCGCCCACGATGAGCGGTTTTCCGCGCCATTCGGGATGGTCGAGCATCTCCACGCTCGCAAAAAACGCATCGAGGTCCATGAGGCCCACCGCCGGACCCGTCCAGGGAGGCGGCGTGACGCCCATGGCATCCTCATAACCGTATGTATGTTCGCGTCTTTCCATGTCATGAGTATACCGCGCAGCTCATGTGGGGTGCGTGTATGTGCTTGCAAATCCCGAATTCTTGTCTAAGATATGGATTTGCCCTCGACTACACCGAAGAAGTTGGTCTCACGGACTTCACCTGCCCGCGTCGATGGCGTATTATGTTCAACTGTTTGTTTGTAGTTGCAGCCTAAAGCTGCTTGGTTGGAGGAGTTTCCTTTGGCAGTCAAGATTCGCCTTGCTCGTCACGGCGCTAAGAAGCGTCCGTACTACCGTGTCGTCGTCGCCGATTCCCGCGCCCCGCGTGACGGTCGTATCATCGAGGAGGTTGGCCGCTACAACCCGATGACCGCCCCCAAGACCATCAACCTCGACCTCGAGAAGATCGCCGACTGGCAGTCCAAGGGCGCTCAGCTCACCGACGCCGTCGCCGCTCTGGTCAAGGCCGCCAACGAGGGCGAGAAGACCGAGACCGTCGTCAAGAAGTCCAAGAAGCAGCTCGCCAAAGAGGCCGAGGCCGCTAAGGCTGCCGCTGAGGCCGCTGAGGGCGCCGAGGAGTAAATCGTGCCTGAGGTTGACGCTGCACAGCTCGAGGGTGAGGCAATGCTCTCAGATCGCATCGCCGATCTCGTCGAATATCTCGTTGTTCAGATCGTCGACGACCCGGATTCCGTGAGCCTTGAGGTCATCGATGGTGACGACGCCTCTACGATTGAGGTTTCGGTCGCCGAGGATGACGTCGCTAAGGTCATCGGCCGTCGTGGCCGTACCATCAAGGCCATTCGCACGCTCGCCCGTGCACTGGCCGCTCGCCTCGACACTGCTGTCGAGGTAGAGGTTCTGGGCTAGGACCTTGAGGTCCCAGTACAAAAACATCGCCCGTGTGGTCAAGCCGCACGGAAGGAAGGGGGAGGTCCTCGCGCAGCCGCTGCGGGGGCTTCCTTCTGTATTAGAGCCGGGTATGCGCGTCGCCCTGACGCCGCCGGCGCTCAAGCGCGACCGCTTTTGCACGGTCGTGTCCGTCACCGATACGGGCGATGGCGATCTGGTCTCGTTTGAGGGCATTGACGACTTGACGGCCGCCGAGGGTATCACGGGATGCTACGTGCTGGCAAATCGTGACGATTTTGAGCTCGATTCGCTCGACGCTGCCTATACCGACCTGATGGGTCGCGAGGTGGTCGACGGGCGCTTCGGTTCGCTCGGCACGATCGTCGAGATCATGTCGACGCCCGCTAACGATGTTTGGGTTGTCGAGGGCGATCGGTACGGCGAGGTGCTGATTCCCGCGATCGAGCAGGTTGTGCTCGATCTTCCCGACACAGGAACAATTTCCGTCCACGTTATGGACGGCCTGATCGATATGGACAAGTAGGGAGGACAACATGCTGATTGAGACCCTTTCGGTCTTTCCCGAGATGTTTGAGCCCGTCATGTCCACATCGATTTTGGGCCGCGCCCGCAAGGCCGGCCTTTTTGATTTTAAGGCCTATAACCTGCGTGACTGGACGCACGACCGTCATCGTACCGTTGATGACGAGCCGTACGGCGGCGGGCAGGGCATGCTCATGAAGGTCGAGCCTATCGCAGAGGCCATCGAGGCCATTAGCGCAGAGGGTCCCAAGCCCACTGTGGTGTTCTTTACCCCCTGTGGCGAGCCTTTTACGCAGCATGTGGCCGAGCGCCTGCTCAAAAGTGAGCGCCTGTTGTTTGTGTGCAGTCGCTACGAGGGCGTCGACGAGCGCGCGTATGCGTATGCCGATGAGCGTCTGTCGATCGGCGACTACGTGCTTACGGGCGGCGAGCTGCCTGCCATGGTCGTTGCCGATGCCGTCGTACGCCTGATTCCCGGCGCCCTGGGCGACGAGATGAGCAATGTGGACGAGTCGTTCTCGACCGCCGAGGACGGAGGCCTGCTCGAGTACGCGCAGTACACCCGTCCTGCCGAGTTCAACGGCGAGGGAGTGCCTCCGGTGCTTGTGAGCGGCGATCACGCCAAGGTCGATGCCTGGCGTCGCAAGAACGCCATCGAGCGCACCTGCCGCTGGCGTCCCGATCTGATCGAGACGGCGCGGCTCACGCCCGAGGAGCGCGCTTACGCGCAGGAGATCCTTGACGCTTCGTATTCGCAGAGCGAGGAGTGAGTATGGTTCCTACGCAACATTCCGCGTTGAGGGGCGCTTTTGAGTGGATCGCGGTCATCGCGATCGCGCTCGTGGCCACCTTCCTGATCCGCACCTTTGTGGTCGAGCCCTTTGTGGTGCCCACCGGCTCTATGGAGGACACGATCGAGATTGGCGACCAGATCCTGGCACAAAAGATGAGCCTCGAGCTCGGTCAGCCCGTCAAGCAGGGCGATATCGTGGTGTTTCACAACCCCGATGGCACCTCCGAGCATGATGTTCTTGTCAAGCGTGTTATTGCCACGGCCGGCCAGACGGTCGACCTGCAGGATGGTAAGGTGGTCGTTGACGGCCAAGCGCTCGACGAGGACTATACGACGGGCATGAGCTGGCCACTTTCGGTCCAAGCGCCCGGCGCTCAGGTAAGCTATCCCTACACCGTTCCCGACGGGTGCGTGTGGGTGATGGGCGACAACCGCGAAAACTCTGCCGACTCACGCTACTTTGGTCCCGTCGATCGCTCTGATTTGATCGCTGTGGCGCTTGTGCGCTACTGGCCGCTCAACCGCATCGGCGCTATCGACTAAAAACCGCTATAGTACAGTACCTAACCGTGTAATCGTTTCGACGAGGGGATATTAGAGGCATGAACGCTTCATCGCTTTCCTTCCAAGACATCATCTTGCGTCTCCAGCAGTACTGGGGCGAGCAGGGCTGCGTCATTATGCAGCCCTATGACTCCGAGGTCGGTGCCGGTACCTTCCATACCGCGACCACGCTGCGCTCGCTCGGTCCCGCCGAGTGGCGCACCTGCTATGCGCAGCCTTGCCGCCGTCCCGCCGACGGCCGCTACGGCGAGAACCCCAACCGCATGCAGCACTACTATCAGTTCCAGGTGCTCATCAAGCCCTCTCCGGTCAACGCCCAGGAGCTTTACCTGGGGTCTCTTGCCGCTATCGGTCTGGACCCCAACGACCATGACGTCCGCTTTGTCGAGGACGACTGGGAGAGCCCGACGCTCGGCGCCTGGGGCCTTGGCTGGGAGGTCTGGCTCAATGGCATGGAGGTCACGCAGTTTACGTACTTCCAGCAGGTGGGCGGTATCGAGGTCGACCCCGTGCCCGTCGAGATCACCTATGGCCTGGAGCGCATCGCCATGTATGCGCAGGGCGTCAATTCCGTCTACGACTTGGTGTGGAGCTACCTGCCCGACGGCACGCCCATGACCTATGGCGACGTGTTCCTCGAGAACGAGCGCGAGTTCAGCGCCTACAACTTTGAGGTCGCCAACGTCGAGATGATGCGTCAGAAGTTTGACGACTACGAGGCCGAGTGCCACTCCTGTCTGGAGCGCAAGCTGCCGCTGCCGGCGTACGACTGCGTCATGAAGTGCAGCCACGCCTTCAACCTGCTCGATGCCCGTGGCGCGCTGTCCGCGGTCGAGCGTGCCAACTACATCCTGCGCGTCCGCGCCGTCGCCAAGGCGTGCTGCGAGGCCTACATGGCCGAGGTCGCCGGAGTCAACGAGAATGCCGACCAGAAAGGCGAGGTGGCGTAAGCCATGGCAGACGCTAAGGATTTCCTGTTTGAGATCGGTACGGAAGAAATGCCCTCCGCACCGCTGAACAATGCCGTCAAGCAGCTTGGCACCATGATCGCCAAGGGTCTCGACGAGGCCGGTCTGGCCCACGGCGAGGTCCGCGTGATCTCGAGCCCGCGCCGCCTGGCTGCGCTCGTTGCCGACGTCGCCACCGCGACCGACGAGGTTCACGAGGTCAAGCGCGGCCCCGCGGCAAACATTGCCTTTGATGCCGACGGTAACGCCACCAAGGCCGCCCAGGGCTTTGCCCGCAAGTGCGGTGTGGCTGCCGAGGACCTGGTCCGTCGCGAGGACACCGACGGCCGCGAGTACGTGTTCGCCGAGAAGAACATTCCCTCCGCTCCGGCTACGCCGATCCTGACGTCTCTGTGCGAGAAGACTATCGCCGGCCTGCAGTGGCCCAACTACCGCAGCCAGCGCTGGGGCCACGAGCACGCTACGTTTGTTCGTCCGGTCCGTTGGATCTGCTGCCTTTTGGGTGAGGACGTCGTGCCCGTGTCGTTTGCCGATGTGACGAGTGGCAATACCACGCGCGGACATCGCGTTCTGGGCCCCGGTGACCATGTGGTCGCCAGCCCCGCCGTCTACGAGCAGGTGCTCGAGGACGCCGGCGTGCTCTCTGCCGAGCGTCGTCGCGAGGCCATCCATGCCGGTATCGCCGAGGTCGAGGCTGCGCGCCCCGGCTGCCATGTCGACACGCCTAAGAAGGTCTTTGAGGAGGTCATTAACCTCTGCGAGTGGCCGACGGTGCTTGTCGGTACCTTCGATGAGGAGTTCCTCAAGGTCCCGCACGAGATCATCTGCGAGTCCATGCTCACCAACCAGCGCTACTTCCCGATTTATGACGGCGAGGGCAAGCTCACGCGTGAGTTCGTAGTCGTCTCCAACAGCAAGCCCGAGAACGCCGAGCGCGTGATCGACGGCAACGAGCGCGTCGTGCGCGCCCGTCTGGACGACGCCAAGTTCTTCTATGAGGAGGACCTGAAGATCTCCCTTGACGAGTTCCGCGAGCGTCTGGCCAAGGTCGCCTTCCAGGAGAAGCTCGGTAGCGTGCTCGCCAAGTCCGAGCGTATTGAGCAGCTCGCGCTCGCCATCGCCCGCGAGGCTCACCTGGGTGCCCATCTGGCCGCCGATGCGGCTTGCGCCGCTCACCTGTGCAAGGCCGACCTGGTGTCTAACGCCGTCGTCGAGTTCACGAGCCAGCAGGGCGTGATGGGCGGTTACTACGCCATCGCGATGGGGGAGAACGACGAGGTCGCCCATGCTATCCGCGATCATTATCGTCCCCGCTTTGCCGGCGATGATCTGCCCGAGGGCACCGCTGGCTGCATCGTGGCCTGTGCTGACAAGCTCGATACCATTGCCGGTATCTTTGCCATCGGCGAGCCCCCGACCGGCTCCTCCGACCCCTATGCGCTGCGTCGTGCCGCTATCGGCATCATCAACATCCTGCGCGACCGCCTGCCGATCGACCCCACGTCGCTCATCGACTTTGCGCTCGAGCTCTATAGTGAGCAGGGCATTGAGTTTGACGCCGCCGAAGTCGCCCAGCAGGTTCGCGACTTCTTCCATGGCCGCCTGGTGAGCATGGCCCGCGACGAGAAGATCCCGGCCGATACCGTTGCCGCCGTCTCTGCGGTGCACATCATCGCCCCGTCCGTCTTCTTCGCCCGCTGCGCCGCCCTCGACGAGGCTCGCAAGAACGACGCCGAGACCTTTGACAACCTGGCGACGGCCTATGCCCGTGCCGCGCATATCTCCAAGCCCGAGCTGGGCGCGGAGTACGACCGCAGCCTGATGGGCGAGGTCGAGCTCGCGCTTGCCGATGCCTCCGAGGCTGCTCAGACCGCTGTCGACGCCGCCCTTGCTGCCGAGGATTACCCGGCCGCATTTGCCGCCCTTGCCGCCCTGCGCGCCCCCATCGACCGCTTCTTCGATGAGGTTATGGTCATGGACAAGGACGAGCAGCTCCGCGATAATCGCCTTAAGCTGCTCAACCGCTTCGAGGCCGTTTTCTCCGGCATTGCCAACATCGGTGAGCTTGCCCGCAAAAAGTAAGCCAGCCTGCGCGTAAGCGCAAAAGGAGCCCCGCATGGATTGCCCGGTCACCGCTCGTCCCACCGTTATCGTTATCTCCGACTCGCTCGGTGATACCGCTTGTGAGGTGGTGCTTGCGGCGTCCGGGCAATT
>DBEZQF010000165.1:0-1400 GCA_048254795.1 Collinsella sp.
CCAGCCCGATTTCGGTACTGTCCTGATCATCCTGTTGACCCTCATGTGCATGGCGTTGTTTGCGGGTCTCGACCCCAGATTTATCATCGGCGTGCTAATCTTCGGCATTCTCGTGATCGTGATTGCGCTTGTCGCAGAGCCATACCGTATGGTGCGTATTCAGGTTGCCTTGAACCCTTGGGCCGACGAGTATGGTGACGGCTATCAGGCCACGCTTGCCATCATGGCCTTTGCCTCGGGCGGTCTGTTCGGCCGTGGCATCGGCAACTCAACCATGAAGTACTCGTATCTGCCCGAGGCACACAACGACTACATCTTGGCCATCATTGGCGAGGAAGTCGGTTTTGTCGGAACCG
Organism: Collinsella sp.; assembly: GCA_048254795.1. Taxonomy (GTDB): domain Bacteria; phylum Actinomycetota; class Coriobacteriia; order Coriobacteriales; family Coriobacteriaceae; genus Collinsella. The sequence goes on from DBEZQF010000165.1 coordinate 357, forward strand.
TGCTGTTCTTCTTGGTGTTTGCGATGCTGATCTACTCGGCGTTTCGCATTGCCGAGCAGGCGACCGATCGTCGGGGCGCGCTCATGGCGTCTGGCTCCGCGGTCATTCTCGCAGTGCAGTTTTTGATTAACGCGCTGGGCATCCTCAACGTGTTTCCCATGACGGGCAAACCGTTGCCGTTTATTAGCTACGGCGGTTCGTCGATTATTGTGTCGCTCATGCTTGCCGGGTTGATCCTGCGCGTTTCGTACGAGAGCGCCCGCCGCGATGAGTATGACCGCCGCCGTGAGAGCTTTGCCGTTATGGATGAGAGTACCGCCGGCGTGCCCCACGTGCGCGGCGAGCGATCTTCGCGTAACGGTTTTACCGTCCTGGATGGCTCTGCGACCGACCCCGCAGCCCGCCCGCGTCAGCGAACGGCGCCGCAAGGTCGTCCTCAGCGCCCCACTCCTCGCAATGCGGGCGGCGGATATAATCGAATCGATTTGAACTCAGACCCGTCGGCGCGTCTGCGTACCGACGGCCAGGGACCGCGTGTACGAAGGGACTACCATGACCGATAAAATGACCGTTGCTATTGCAGCCGGCGGCACGGCAGGGCACATCAACCCCGCGCTCGCCTTGGCCGAAGAGCTCCGTGACCGTGGCCACCACGTTGTGTTCGTGGGCCAGTCGCGCAAGCTCGAGGGTCGTCTGGTCCCCGAGGCTGGGTTTGATTTTGTGCCCATTACGGTCACGGGCTTCGACCGCTCCCGTCCTTGGACGGCGCTGACCTCGCTGTGGCGTGTCAACAAAGCCAAGCGTGCGCTCGCCAGTCATTTCTCAAAGGTCGGCAAGCCCGATGCCGCCATTGGTTTTGGTGCCTATGTCGAGGTTCCGCTGCTGGGGTGGTGCAAGGGCGCGGGCGTTCCGTATCTGCTGCATGAGCAGAACTCTGTTCCGGGCCTGGCCAACAAGATGATGAACTCCCACGCCGCCCGCGTGTGCATCTCGGTGCCGGCAGCGCGTTCGGTCTTTGAGCGCGAAGGTGACCCTGACCACGTG
>DBEZQF010000166.1:0-19410 GCA_048254795.1 Collinsella sp.
ATTCGGGCGATGCTCGAGGGTGCGTCTGAGGACGAGACGATCGAGCGCTTACGCTCGCAGGCCCGCAAGGGTTCCACGTTCGCATCGGGCAGAAAACGCCAGGGTGCACGGTTTAAGAAATAGCGAACAGGCCCCGAGTTCCCTGTGGAGCTCGGGGCCTGTGTCTTTTGCGCGCTGGAATTCGTGCGTTAGAGGTCCGCGATCAGGGCTTCGGCACAACGGATGCCGTCGGTGGCCGCGCTCATGATGCCGCCGGCATATCCAGCTCCCTCACCACAAGGGTAGAGGCCCGGGGTCGACACGGCATGGCACGTTCGGTCTCGGGTGACAGTGACCGGTGAGCTCGAACGAGTCTCCACGCCGGTAAGAACGGCATCGGGACGGTCGTAGCCTCGTAGCTTTTTTCCGAGTAGGGGAAGTCCCAGGCGGAGCGACTCGACGATATGCTGCGGCAGGGCTTCGTCAATTGTCGTCCAGGTCACACCGAGCGGATAGGTGGGCTTTACCTTTCCGGGCGCCTTGCTGGCGCGTCCTGCGAGGAAATCTCCGACGAGTTGTGCCGGTGCGTTCCAGTTGGAACCGCCCAGGCGATAGGCGGCCGCCTCGCAGGCGCGCTGGAGCTCGATGCCGGCGAGCGGGTCATCGTTGGGAAGGTCCTCAGGCGTGACGTTAACGAGCAGGGCGGCGTTTGCGTTGCGTCCGTCGCGGGCATTGAGGCTGGCGCCGTTGACGCACAGGTGGCCCTGCTCGGAAGAGGCGGCGACAACCTGCCCGCCGGGGCACATGCAAAACGAGAACACGCTGCGGCCGTTGGGAAGATGGGCGACGAGCTTGTAGGGGGCTGCTCCGAGGGCAGGATGTCCCGCCAAGGCTCCATATTGGGCTCGGTCGATGTCGCGCTGCGGATGCTCGATGCGAACGCCCATGGCAAAGGTCTTTTGTGCGAGGGCCACGTTGTGGTCCTTAAGGAGCTCAAAAATATCGCGAGCAGAATGCCCACAGGCGAGGATGAGGTGCTTTGTTTCGATTGGCTCGTAAGCGGCGTCTTGGGACGATTGGACATCGATACCGGTGATGGCGCCAGACGCGTCGGTGCGAATGTCGACGAGCTTCGTTCGATAACGGACGACACCTCCGAGCTGCTCGGTGCGCTGGGATATAGCGGTGACAACCTTGGGAAGGATGTCGGAGCCAATGTGCGGCTTGGCATCCCACAGAATATCGCGGGGCGCACCCGCCTCGACGAAGGTTTCGAGGATAAGGCGATGGGCGGGATTTTTTGTTCCCGTATTGAGCTTGCCGTCCGAGAAGGTCCCCGCGCCGCCCAGACCAAACTGAATATTGCTCTCGGGGTCGAGGATGCGCTCCTTTAGAAAGAGGTCGATCGCCTGCGAGCGGCGAAATGCCGGGTCGCCGCGCTCGATAAGCAAGGGCTTAAGACCTGCTTTGGCGAGCGTGAGCGCAGCGAAAAGGCCGGCGCATCCGGCGCCGACAACGACAGGGCGTTCTTGAGGTGCGTCGGAGACGGGGGTGGGGAATGAAGACCCATCGTCTTTTATCGCGCGTACGCGCGAGCGGTCACGCTCGGAAACGCTGTCGACCGCTTCTCGCTCGAGGTGGGGACTGGTCAGCTCAACACGAAAGCTCAGGATAAAATGGACGTCTCGTTTTTTGCGAGCGTCGATTGACTTGCGGTGGAGCTCGATGGACTTGATCTCGGAGTCCTTGCAACGTAGGACGCGCTTGGCGACTCGCTTGCCAACAATGAGACAGGCATTTTCATCGCCGGCTTCATCGAGCGACGTGTTGACTTGGGTGATTTCGATCATCGAGGTCTCCTTAGAGGCAAGAAAGAGGCCGTCCGGTATTCCAGACGGCCCGAATGCGTTTTTGATTATAGACTGAGCGGTTACAGGCTGCTTGCAGCGCGAATGCCCGAGAGCCAGGCCCACGCAAGGTTAAAGCCTCCGCAATCGGCGTCGATGTCGAGCGCTTCGCCGCAGACGTAAAGCGGGGCGTCGACAACGCTGCACGCGCGTAGACTGGGTGTTGAGATGCTCTCGACAGATACGCCACCACGCGTGACCTGCGCCGAGCGCTCCTCGGCTGTTCCCTCGACGAGCAACTTAAAGTGCTTGAGGACCGAGACCAGGTGGATGACATCGTTGGAGCCTGGATGGCACTGCTCGAACGCCGTGCAGACGACGCGGGAGAGTTGCGGGGCGAGCATGCCGTCGAGCCAACGGGGATCGCGGGGCGAAAAGCCGCCGAGCAGCTCAACGCGCCGGTTGAGCATATCGAGCAGCTCGTCTTTGGAGAGGTCGGGGAAAACGTCGAGCAGGATCGTATCACCGCGCTGGATACGACGGGAGAGGTTGAAGACAGCGACGCCCGAGATGCCGAAGGCTCGAAACAGGACTTCACCGTCTTCGTGCCAGAGCTCATTATGATTGCGGGCGAGCGTCGAGCGGGCGCGGACGCGCAGGCCGTCCAACGTCTTGAGTGCCGCCCGATCGCCGACGACCGTTGCCGATACGGGGCAGAGGATGGGGCGCAGCGAAGTGAGGGGGAGGCTAAACGTATCGGCGATACCGGTGGGGTTGCCACCCGTGGCGATAATTACGGCATGTGCCTCCAGGGCCTCGTTCTTGCGAGGGACATCGGCGAGCGCTTTCCGAAGCGAGCGGAGCTCCGTTTTTCGGTCGTCGTGCTTTTTTGCCTTGAGCGCCCGCGCTGGACGGTCTATTTGGAGTGTCCAGCCTTCGGAAGCTTTGTGCGCCGAGGCAACGTTGGCTCCGCAGATTAAGGTAATACCTAGGCGGTCGCAAACGTTGAGAAGCGCGTCGCGCACCGATTCTGCGCGAAGGGAGCGCGGGTATAGCCGGCCTTCCTCGGAGGTTGTCATGATGCCCAGCGAGGAGAAGAAACCCATAAGCTCTTGTTCGGGTTGGGGGCCCATGACAGATTCGACGAATGCGGGGTGGTTATACCGCTGAGGATCAATCGATTCGTTGGAGAGGTTGCAGCGGCCGTTACCGGTCGCAAGGAGCTTTAGGCCGCAGGCGACATCGCGCTCAACGATGCAGACGCTTTTGCCAGCACGTGCGGCCGTAATGGCGGCGGCGAGGCCTGAAGCCCCGCCGCCGATTACCAGGACGTCATAGAAGGCGCTCGTGTTCACTTAGGCCTCGTCGGTCTCGTGCGGGGTAATAGCCTCGACGGCAGAGACTGCCTTGCGCAACATGCCATCGGGCAGCGCGGTCTCAACCTCGCCCTTATCGCAGGCCTCGGCGAGTGCCGGATTAATGGGAAGCGTGCCCAAGATGTCGAGGTTATAGCGCTCTGCGACCTCGGGGAGCTTGCTTTTGCCAAAGACCTCGATCTTCTTGCCGCAGTCGGGGCACTCAATATAGCTCATGTTTTCGACGATGCCCAGAATGGGGACGTTCATCTTCTCGGCCATGTTGACCGCCTTGGCGACGATCATCGAGACCAGGTCCTGCGGGCTCGTGACGATGACGATGCCGTCGACGGGCAGCGACTGGAAGACGGTGAGCGCGACGTCGCCTGTTCCCGGAGGCATGTCGACCAGCAGGTAGTCGATGGGGCCCCACGAGGTCTCGCTCCAGAACTGCCTAATGGCGCCTGCGATGACCGGACCGCGCCAAAGGACGGGGTCGGTCTCGTTTTGGAGCAGAAGGTTGGAGCTCATGACCTTGACGCCGTGCTCGGAGATTTCGGGCAGCATGAGGTTGCCAAGGGCATGGACGTGGCGTCCGCTCATGCCGAACATCTTGGGGATAGAGGGACCGGTGATGTCGGCATCGAGGACGCCGACCTTGTGGCCGTGACGGGCAAGCTCGGTGGCGATGGCACCGGTGACAAACGACTTGCCGACACCGCCCTTGCCGGAAAGCACGGCGATGACGCGTTTGACCTCGGACAGCGTGTTCTCCTCAAATTGCGACGGCGACGTTTGTCCGCCGGCGGCCTGTGCGTGCTCGCAACCCATGTATGACTCCTTTGTATATGTTGGGGCCGGAGCCCCGTGATGTGACACGAGCGTCATTGTACCCTCGTTTGCGAGCGGGAGTCATTTGCGATGCATTTGGGCCGAGCGTGCTTGCAATACGATGGGCCCAAGCGAATGGGCGGCTTACTGAACTTTGCTGGCGAACTCGAGGTATTGCATGCGCTGCAGCTTGTCGATCGTCGAGGTGTATGGGCTGTCTTCAGATTCCAAGTTGTAGCGCAGCCCGTCGGCACCGAGATAGCCGGCGACATTGATGGTGGGCACATCTGACCTTGTTGCAAGCAGGGCCTTTTGATAGTCGGTGAGCGGGGCGCCGATCTTATTAAGGGTAATGGCTGCAATCTCGTTTGCCCCGACGGTGTCGTAGACGTTGAGCTCGGTATTGCCGGCGATTTCATAGTTAGCCCAGACGAAATAGGTTGACTGATAGACACGGAAAGCGTGGCTTGCCGTATCTTCCTGAGGGTACAGCTCGTCGTTGAGAGTCGTTGCGGCGCTCGGCTGATGGTCGCCAAAAAAGACAAGAACAACCGGTCTGCCGATATTGCGGAGCTCGTTGATAAAGTACTCGAGGTCCCGGTCGGATGCGTTGATGCAGGTGAGATAGGTGTTGAGCGCGCTATTGGCGCCCTCGCTGGCTCCCTCGACCCAATAGTTTGTCAGCTCTTCGGCGGGAACGGTGCCATAGTCGTAGCCGCCGTGATTTTGCATCGTGACGTCAAAGATGAACTGCGGCGCTTCGTCGGTTCTAAGCAGGTCGAGTATCTTGTCGTAGGTGGCGTAGTCGCATACGCCGGCATGGTAACAGGGCGCACCTTCGAAATCGCCGATTGAAAGAAAGTCTCCAAAGCCCAGCTGCTGATAGATCTTATCTCGATGGTAGTTGACGGGGTTTTGCGGGTGCATAGCGGTAGCGGTATACCCAAGCTCTTTAAGGTCCTTTGCCAGGCTGTTGACGCCATTCATCTGATACAGCTGATAGGGGATCTTGCCTAATCCGACAAAGGCCGTTGTCGCTCCGGTCAAAAATTCGAATTCGGAGTTTGCCGTTCCGCCACCGGTGACCGAAGCGAGCATGGTGCCGCGAACAAGTGTGTCGGGAAGCGAGTTGTAGAATGCGGGGCCGGTGTACCCGGCCGCCTGGAGCTGCTCAAAGCACGAAAGGTCGCTAAAACTCTCGTTCATGACGGCAACAATCGTCGGCTTGATTTCATTGAACTGGGCAACGGCAGCCGCGCGCTGCTCGCTCGAGCCATACGTGCTGTCGTAGGCGGCGGCGAGCTCCTGCTCGATGCTCTGCGCCTCATCGGGCGTATAGCCTTCGGGCTTCTCAATGGGCAACTCGTTGACCATTTCGGTGAACGAAGTGATAAAACCCTGAGACGTATATGTGGTGATGGGCTGCCAACGGTCAAATCCAAAATCCAGCGCCTGCTCCAAGTCGATGCTGGAAAAGCCTGAGAGCCCCACAACGGTCACTAGCAGAAAAGCGCAGAGGTTAGCGGCGATTGCGGGGAAGACATGGGTGGGCGTACGGAGCTTTCGCGGTCGGATAAGCGAAAGAAGCCCCAGGGAAATCTCCAGCAGGGCGAGAGAGGTTACGATTCCGGCGGTAAAGGTAAACTCGTATCCCTCGCTCACTTCCATTGCGGTGCCAAGGGCCAAGATATCGCTTGGCAGGATGGCTTCGCCTTTAAACGTTATGACGAAGTGCTCGGCAATGCCAAGGATGCAACAGGCGACGGGCACGAGGGCCATGACGCCTCCATGACGCTGTCCCAGCAAATAAAGGGAGAGCAGAACCGTCGCGAGCAGCCCGACGGAAAACCCGAATGAGTTGGCGGGAATGCGATAGAACGTTTCGTTACAGGCAATTTCGAGCGAAACGAACGAGAGCGCTGAAACAGCGGCGATGACAAGGATGTCACGGCAAATACAGGCAACCGTTCCCGTCGCAAGATCGGTTTGGTCGATAAGTCCCGAAACCAAGGGCTCGACAAGAAGTATGACGGCGGTAGCACCGAGCGCCGAATAAGAAAGGACCCATAGGGAATTGTCCTCATTTACGAGCAATTGATTCGTAATCCATGCAGCTACCATGCCGAGCGGGATGAGGAGCGTCGCGCACCAAAAGACGCGGGCAATGGGCGGCTTTTCATTGTGTTTGATTGAAAAATACACGCGCACGACGACGGTGGCCACGATAAGGACGGCGATGAATATGGGCAGATTGGCCATGTCGCTCGAAGTGATTTCAAGGGGGATATCTTCGGTCATGGACGTTCCTCTGTTACAGCAAATTAAGTTCAGTAGTAGATTACTGTAACCTTTCCACGGCATTTCGAGAAACAAAGCACCCGATACGCAAAGCTAAAGGTCTGCGAATCTTGTATTACGAACATCTGTGCGCGTCGAGTGCGCTAAACTCATCGACAGTATGATTCGATGCAATAGGAGGCAAGGAGCTTCCATGTCTGATTCTTCTATCGTTATTCGCGGCGCTCGTGAGCACAACCTCCGTGATATCGATGTTTCCATTCCGCGTGACCAACTCGTGGTCATTACCGGTCTTTCTGGCTCGGGCAAGAGTTCGCTGGCATTTGACACTATCTATGCCGAGGGCCAGCGTCGATACGTCGAGAGCCTTTCGAGCTATGCGCGCCAGTTCTTGGGCCAGATGGACAAACCCGACTTGGATTCAATCGACGGCCTTTCGCCGGCGGTGTCGATCGACCAAAAGACGACGTCTAAAAACCCTCGCTCGACGGTTGGCACCGTAACCGAGATTTATGACTATCTGCGCCTGCTGTTCGCCCGTGTGGGCACCCCGCACTGTCCCGAATGCGGCCGCGTCATTGAGCGTCAGACGACCGACCAGGTTGCCGACAAGGTCTTGGCGGCGGGGGAGGGCCGCCGCGCGTTTGTGCTGGCACCGGTGGTGCGCGGGCGAAAAGGCGAGTACACCAAACTGTTTGAGGACCTTCGCGCCGAGGGCTTTAGCCGCGTGCGTGTCGACGGTGAAGTGCGCTCGCTCGACGATCCGATCGATCTGGACAAGAAGTTCAAGCACGATATCGAGGTCGTAGTCGATCGCATCGTGATCCGTGAGAACTCTCTGGGCCGTATCGCCGAGTCTGTTGAGCAGGCGACCGCACTGGCTCACGGCAATGTAAACGTGTACATGCTGCCCGATCGTGATGCTCCCGAGGGGACCGAGGGCGAGCTGCTGGAGTATTCGTTGGCCTTGGCGTGCCCGGAGCATGGTCACTCCATTGACGATCTTCAGCCGCGTGATTTTTCGTTCAACGCTCCCTATGGCGCATGTCCTGAGTGCGACGGCCTGGGCTTTAAGAAAACCGTTGATGCCGAGGCGTTGATCGAGGACCCCTCGAAGTCCATTGCCGACGGAGTCTTTGGTAGCCTGTTTGGCAACTCGAACTACTATCCGCAGATTTTTGCTGCGGTCTGCAAACACTTTAAGGTGAGCACCGATACGCCGTGGGAGGACTTGCCCCCTCGCGTGCGTCGTGCATTCTTGGATGGCCTGGGCGATACGAAGATCTCGGTCGACTACCAAAAGCTCGACGGACGTCGCAGCCAGTGGGATACCAAGTTTTCGGGCGTTCGCAACATCCTGTACGAACGCTATACCGAGACGACGAACGAGAACACCAAGGCGCGCCTGGAGAAGTACATTCGCGAGGAGCCGTGCTCGAGCTGCCACGGCGCTCGTTTGCGCCCTGAGATGCTCGCCGTCACCGTGGGCGGCAAGTCCATTTACGAGGTTTGTTGCCTGTCGTGCCGTGAATCGCTCGAGTTTTTTGAGGGCCTGGAACTCACCGAGCGCCAACAGTTTATCGGCGGCCGTATCGTCAAGGAAATCCTGGAGCGCTTGCGTTTTCTGGTCGATGTTGGACTCGACTATCTGACGCTCGATCGTGCCTCGGCGACGCTTTCCGGTGGCGAGGCACAACGTATTCGACTGGCAACGCAGATCGGCGCGGGTCTCATGGGCGTGCTCTATATTCTGGACGAGCCCTCGATCGGTCTTCATCAGCGTGACAACGAGCGCTTGATCAAGACGCTCGAGCGCCTGCGCGATATCGGCAATACCGTTATCGTCGTCGAACACGACGAGGATACAATCCGTGCCGCCGATTACGTGATCGACATGGGGCCCGGCGCCGGCGTCAACGGCGGACACGTAGTCGCGGCGGGAACGCCTGCCGATATCATGGCGTGTCCCGAGTCGATGACGGGCGCTTATCTGACCGGTAAACGAATGATCCGGGTGCCTGATGAACGGCGCAAGCCCGGTCGCGGCTGCCTTAAAATTACGGGCGCTCGAGCCAACAACCTCAAAAACGTTACTGCCAAAATCGAGTTTGGTACGCTTACGGTTGTTACCGGCGTGTCGGGATCGGGCAAGAGCTCCCTGGTTACCGACACCATTGCGCCTGCCCTTACGAATGCCATTCACCGCTCGACGAGCCCTGTGGGTCCGTATAAGAAAATCGAGGGCATCGAGTGCATCGATAAGGTTATCGATATCGACCAGTCGCCGATTGGCCGCACGCCGCGCTCCAACCCTGCTACCTATATCGGCCTGTGGGATGATCTTCGCGCGCTGTTTGCGAGTACGCCGGAGTCGAAGGCGCGCGGCTACTCGCCGGGTCGTTTCTCCTTTAATGTGAGTGGCGGGCGCTGTGAGGCGTGCAAGGGCGATGGGCAGATTAAGATCGAGATGCACTTCCTTCCCGATATCTACGTTCCCTGCGAAGTTTGCGGCGGTAAACGCTACAACCGCGAGACACTCGAGGTCACCTACCGTGGCAAGACCATCTCGGACGTGCTCGACATGAGCGTCACCGAGGCGCTGGCCTTCTTTGGGAATATCCCGCAGATCAAGCGAAAGCTCCAGACGCTGTACGATGTAGGCTTGGGCTACGTGAGCCTGGGCCAGCCCGCCACGACGCTCTCGGGCGGCGAGGCGCAGCGTGTGAAGCTCGCCAAGGAGCTTCATCGACGCCAGACGGGCAAGACGTTCTATATTTTGGACGAGCCGACGACCGGTCTCCATTTTGAGGACGTCCGCCAGCTGCTCGATGTGCTGCAGCGCTTGGTCGATGCGGGCAACACGGTGCTGGTGATTGAGCACAACCTTGATGTCATCAAGGTTGCCGACCGCCTGATCGATATGGGTCCCGAGGGCGGTAACGGCGGCGGAACCGTCGTGGTTTCGGGCACACCGGAGCAGGTTGCGGACTGTCCGCAGAGTTATACGGGCAAGTTTTTGGCGCCTTTGCTCAGGCGTGACCGGGAGCGTCAGGCTCAACTTGATGCTCAATAAATAGGCGATTCAGTTTATGGGCGCCATCGACTCCTTGTGATTCGATGGCGCTTGCTGTGCCGAAGTGACGTATGCAGCCGAATTGGACATATACTTAAACTTTGCGTCCGAATGCGAGGGAAAGGATATGTCATGGCAAAGGCTGTAAAGACGCCAAAAACCAATGCGATGCGCGAGCTGGAAAGCGCCGGCATTTCCTATGTTCTACATACGTACGAAGACGATGGTGATGAGTCGGTGGGCCTGGGGGTCGCGATTTCGGAGCAGCTTGGCGAGGAGCCCGGTCAAGGATTTAAGACCTTGGTCTGCGTGACGCCGTCCAACGACCATGTCGTGTGCTGCATCCCTGTTGCCGATGAGCTCGATCTAAAGTCCGCCGCGCGTGCCGCGGGGGAGAAGTCCTTGGTTATGATGCATGTGAAGGATTTGCTTGCGGCGACTGGCTACGTTCGCGGCGGCTGCAGCCCGGTCGGTATGAAAAAACGCTACCGGACGCTCATTGATGAGACGTGTGTCCTTTGGGATACCATTTTTATTTCGGGAGGCAAGCGTGGTTATCAGCTCGAGCTTGCACCCGATGATTTAATTGCATTTTGCGGGGCGACGGTTGCCGCGATTACGAGAGAGGACTGAGCGATGCCGCAGGAAGAATTGAAGCGCGGAGCTCATTTTGCAAAAGAATCTGCGCCTCAGACACCCTCATCCGAAGCTTCTTCGTCGCGAGATGACACTGACGACATGGGCTCGTCGGACTACTCCACGGTTGGTCGTTCCGCCGGGCTTATGACCATCCTGACTATCGTGTCTCGCGTCACCGGTTTTATCCGCACGTGGGCAATGGCGGCCGCTATCGGCATGTCGCTACTCTCGTCCTCCTATCAGGTCGCCAACAACCTGCCCAATATGCTCTACGAACTCGTGATGGGTGGCATGCTCGTGACGGCGTTTTTGCCCGTGTACATGGGCGTGAGGCGTGAGCAGGGTCGCGAGGCCTCGAACGAGTACGTGGGCAACCTGCTCGGCATTCTGCTTTTAGTGCTGGGTGGCATTTCGTTGCTGGGGACCGTGTTCGCCCCGGGCTTTATCTGGACGCAATCGTTCCTTTCGGGTGACGGTGGCAGCATGGATACCGCTGCGTTCATGTTCCGTTTCTTTGCCATCCAGATTCTGTTTTATGGTTTGGGCTCGGTGTTCTCGGGCGTTCTCAACGCACACCGCGACTACTTTTGGTCGACGTTTGCCCCGGTCCTCAACAATGTGATCGTCATTGCGAGCTTTATGGGTTTTGCGCCCGTGTCCGCACAGTTTGGCGAACGTGCCGGCATCATCTTGATTGCGGCCGGTACGACCCTCGGTGTCTTTGTTCAGATGGCATGTCAGATTCCCGCGCTTGGCAAGCACGGTGTGCATCCCCATATCCATATCGACTTTAAGGACCCCGCGCTGCGCCAGACGATTGCGCTCGGTATCCCGACGCTGCTCGCCACGGTGTGCATGTTTGTCTCGACTTCTATCACCAACGCTGCCGCGCTGGTGGTCCAGCCCGAGACGGGTCCTTCCGTCATCGCCTATGCGCGCCTGTGGTACACGCTGCCCTACGCGCTGATTGCCGCCTCGCTTTCGACGGCGCTCTATACCGAGCTCTCTCATGACGCACAGGAGAAGGATTACGACAGCGTTCGCACGGGCATTTCGCGTGGCGTCGCCCAGATGCTGTTCTTCCTGATTCCGTTCGCACTGTACCTGATTGTCTTCGCACGTCCGCTCAATATGATCTACTGTGCTGGCAAGTTCGATGAATCCGGCGTGGCGCTGGTGTCCGAGTACCTTGTCTACCTGGCGCTCTCGCTGCCGCTCTACGGCGTGGTCGTGTTGATGCAGAAGAGCTTCTCTGCCTTGCTCGACATGAAGCCCTATAGCCGCTATTGCCTGTATTCCGCCATCGGCCAGGCCGGCTCGGTTCTGCTGTTTGGCGTTGTGCTGGGCTTCGGTATGCCGGCAATCGCGCTTTCGTATGTCGTCGACTACGTGATCTTGGTCGGCTGTTCGCTGTGGTGGCTGCGTCGTCGCCTGCGTGGCCTTCAGGTCAAATCTATCCTACATGGCGGTTTCTTTGGCCTTTTGCTCGGTGGCCTAGGTGCTGCCGCAGGCGCCGGCGTCATGTGGGCGCTTGAACACTTTGTCGGGGCACTTGGCGGCTCGATCCTGATTACTCTTGGCTACGTTTGCGTTGCGGGTGTCGCCTCGCTTGTTGTTACCTTTGGCCTTGCCGTCGTCCTTAAGATGCCCGAGGTCTCGGCGCTGCTTCGTCGCAAGTAGGTGCGCGTGGCCGGTCACGACAACATACCAACGCTTGCCGAGCAGGTTTCGCGCGTTCCCACACAGCCCGGATGCTACCTTTGGAAGGATGCCAAGGGCGATGTCATCTACGTGGGCAAGGCGAAAAACCTGCGCGCCCGCATGCGTCAATACGTGACACTGCAGGATGAGCGTCAAAAGATCCCGCTGATGATGCAGCTGGTGGCGAGCTTTGACTACATCGTTGTCGAAACCGAGCATGAGGCGCTTGTACTCGAGCGCAACCTGATCGGCCAGTACCATCCGTACTTTAACGTCGACCTCAAGGATGACAAGAGCTACCCCTTTATCGCCATTACAAAGGGCGACCTGTATCCCGCGATCAAATACACGCGTGAGCGTCATAAGCCGGGAACGCGCTATTTTGGACCCTATACCGATAGCCGTGCGGCACGTGAGACGATAGATACGCTGCGCAAGGTTATCCCCATCTGCTCTGCATCCTGTGCGGAGTGGCGTCGTTGTCGCCGTACCATCGAGTCCCACAAGGGCGAGGAAGACATCGTCAATATGATTTGCGCACAAAACGGGCGTCCCTGCTTTGACTACCATGTCGGGCGCGGCCCGGGTGCGTGTGTCGGCGCGATTTCCCCGGCAGACTATGCCAAGAACGTCAAGCGTGTCGAGCGCTTTTTGTCGGGCCATCGCAAGGATGTCGTCGATGAGCTGACCTCCGAGATGACGGATGCCGCCGAGGCGCTCGACTTTGAGCGCGCGGCACGCGTCAAACGTCGTTTGGAGGTCATCAGGGGTCTGGACGATCGTCAGCAAGTCGTTTTTCCCTCCAGTGTCGATATCGATGTCATCGGGTTCTATCGCGAGGAGACCATCTCCGCCGCTTGCGTCTTCGTCGTTCGCGAGGGCCGAACAGTTCGCACCTGCGAGTTCATTCTCGACAAGGGTCTTGATGTTGACGAGGAAGAGCTCCAGTCGGGCTTTCTTAAGCGCTATTACGACGAGACGGCTGATATTCCAGCTGAGGTCAACCTTTCCGTCGAGCTTGAGGATGCGGAGGCGCTGGGGGAGTGGCTTGCGGGCAAGCGTGAGCGTTCCTGCCATCTCCATAGGCCGCAGCGTGGCGAAAAGCACCGTTTGCTCGATATGGCATCCAAAAATGCGCGCCATGCCCTCATGCGCTACATGATGCGAACGGGGTACGCTGACGACCGCACCAATCAAGCGCTCCTGGAGCTCGAAAGTGCGTTGGCGCTGCCATCGCCGCCGTTGCGTATCGAGTGCTTCGATATCTCTACACTGCATGGCACCTTTACGGTCGCCTCGATGGTGGTGTTTACCAACGGGCGCGCCGACAAGAGCCAGTACCGTCGTTTTAAAATTCAGGCCGAATTGGACGAGGCAAACGACTTCGTGTCGATGTCCGAGGTTTTGGGACGACGCTATGCTCCCGAGCACATGGCCGACGAGCGCTTTGGTTCGCGCCCCGATTTGCTCGTTGTCGATGGCGGTAAGCCGCAATTGACTGCTGCGATCAAGCAACTTGAGGCTCTTGGGCTCGATATACCAGTTTGTGGCTTGGCGAAGGCCGACGAGGAAGTTTTTGTGCCTTGGGACGAGACTCCTGTCGTGCTGCCGACCGGGTCTGCTTCGCTCTATCTAATTAAACAGGTACGCGATGAGTCCCACCGATTTGCCATCACGTTCCACCGTGAGTTGCGCGATAAAGCCATGACGGTTTCGGTACTCGATGACGTTCCGGGCGTGGGACCCACCAGAAAACGTGCCCTTATGCGCCATTTTGGCTCGATGAAGCGTTTGCGCGCGGCGAGCGAGCAAGAGATCGCGGAAGTTCGCGGCATACCTGCCGATGTTGCCAAGGCGGTCCACGAGGCGCTCGTTGCATGGAATGCCGAGCGCGCCGAGGCGGCGGCTGGCCATTCCGATAGCTAAACACGAGCCTAAACAACTGATATACATGATTGCGCGATTTTCAACCATTTATTTCGCCATGATTGCCTGCTGGTTTCGGGTTTTATTAACGCTAAAACGTTTGACTAACCCAAGCGAAAACCCTGCTATCCTGCGGGTTGACGAAGACTGATATCTCACCTCGCCGATACATACTGTCTGGCGAATCATTTGTCAATGAATTCGGTGAACGGTAGTAAATACCGTTCAAGCGTATGTATGTATCGGTCGCCGAGCGCGGCACCTCAGTTGGGTTCGTCGGTAGGTAAGGTATATATCGTCCGCAAGTTGCGCGGGAGCACGTCTAGGTGCTCCCGAGTAAGATTCTCTATTGATAGGAGAAGACATGGCCATCATCAACAAGGGTATGTCCAGGCGTTCGTTCCTCGGCCTCACCGGCAGCGTCGCTGCTGTCGCCGGCCTTGGTCTCACTGGCTGCGGTGGCAGCTCTAGCGACGAGGGTTCCGCTTCCGGCTCCACCGATTCCGCCAACCGTGGCGGCGGCGTGATCACCGCTGGTTCCGCTTACGCTCCGTCCAGCTTCGATCCCGCCAGCACTGGCTCCGCTGTGGGCCTGGGTGCTAACTGGCACGTCGTCGAGGGCCTCTACGGCATCGATTACCACGACTACAGCACCTTCAACGAGCTCGCCACCGACGATCCCAAGTCTGTGGACGACACCACTTTCGAGGTCACCATCCGCAAGGGCGCCAAGTTCTCCGATGGCACCGAGGTCACCGCTGACGATGTCGTTGCCTCCTACACCGCTTGTGCCGCTTCCGCTACCTATGCTCCGTTCTTCCAGCCCTTCGAGTCCATCGAGGCCAAGGACGCCAGCACCGTGACGGTCAAGACTAAGGTCCCCAACTTCTCCCTGCTCAAGGATCGTCTGGCCATCGTCCGCGTTACCCCGGCCACCCAGACCGAGGAGGATCGCGCCAAGCAGCCGATCGGTTCCGGCCCCTGGATGTACGACTCTATCTCCGATACCGAGATCACCTTGGTTCCCAACCCCGAGTACAACGGTGAGTATGCTGCCGAGGATAAGAAGATCCAGTACAGCATCCTGACCGACCCCACCGCTCGCGTTACCGCTCAGCAGGAGGGCTCCACGCTCGTTATGGAGCTCGTTACCGCTGACGCCGTCGACCAGCTCGAGAGCGCCGGCTGCAAGATCGATAACGTTCAGGGTTTCGGCACCCGCTTCATCATGTTCAACGTCGCCAAGGAGCCTTGGAACAACGTCAAGGTCCGTCAGGCTGTCATGTATGCGCTCGACACCGAGAAGATGGTCAGCAACACCTTCGCCGGCCTTGCTACCGCTGCCAGCTGCTACCTGCCCAAGAGCTTCACCAACTATCATGAGGCTTCCACGGTGTACAAGACCGACGCCAAGAAGGCTAAGAAGCTCATCGAGGAATCTGGCATCACCCCGGGTGCCATCACCCTGCGCACCACCGACAACGAGCAGATTAAGGGCATGGCCGCCCAGGTCAAGAACGACCTCGACGCTCTCGGCTTCGATGTGACCATCCAGACCGATACCTCGCCGGCCACTTACGCTGCCATCGACGGCGGCGAGGCCTACGATATCCTCCTTGCCCCTGGCGATCCTTCCTGCTTCGGCGCCGACCCCGACCTGCTGCTCAACTGGTGGTACGGCGACAACGTCTGGATGCAGACCCGTTGCCCGTGGAAGGAGTCCGCTGAGTGGCAGAAGCTCCACGGCCTCATGGACGAGGCTCTTGCCGCCGAGGGCGACGAGCAGCAGAAGAAGTGGAACGAGTGCTTCGACATCATTGCCGACAACGCCGTTCTGTACCCCGTTGTCCACGTCAAGACCGTCTCCGCTTCCTGGGACGATCCGTCCACTGCACCCAACGGCGAGGCCCTCGATGGCTTCAAGGGCATCGGCACGACGAGCATGTCCTTCAGGGGCGTTGCGACCGTCAAGGCGTAAGACTCGCTTGAGTCTGTATGCAGGATGTCGGTCGTTGGGACCGTATCCTCATAGTTGAAACAAAGACCCGGGCGGCAACGATGTCGCTCGGGTCTTGTAATGAGTATCCGTACTCATATACCAGTTGGTCCTACCGACAAAAGAAAGGGGAGAGAACGTGAACAACTTGCTACGTTTGATTGGAAGGCGTCTTGTGGCGCTGCCGATCATGGCATTGGGCGTCACCGTCCTGGTGTTCTTCCTTATGTCGTTCTCCAAGACCGACCCCGCCTACACGGCGTTGGGTGACGGTGCCTCGCCCGAGGCGGTTGCCGAGTACCATGAGAAGTATGGTCTGGACGACCCCTGGCCCGTGCGCTACGTGCGCTATATGGGCGATCTGATCCATGGCGACATGGGCACCTATGGTGCTGCTCGCAACTCCGTTGCCAAGCGCATCTCCACGGCCCTGCCCGTCACGATGCAGCTGACCTTTATCGGTCTTGCTATCGGTGCGGTCGTTTCGTTTTTGCTCGGCGTCATCGCAGCACTGTATCGCGACAAATGGCCGGACCAAGTGATCCGCGTCTTTTCCATCGCCGGCTTGGCAACCCCGTCGTTCTGGCTTGCCGTTCTGTTGATCCTGCTGTTCTCTTCCTACCTTAAGGTGCTCCCGGCATCGGGTGCTCTGCCTCACTTCACCACGAATCCGGTTGGCTATCTGGGACGTATGATCATGCCCGCTATCGCCTTGGCATTTCCGCTGACGGGCCAGATGACTCGTATCGTGCGTACCGCCATGGTCGAGGAGCTCGATAAGGATTATGTCCGTATGGCTCGCGGCGCCGGCGTTCCCGAGAAGGTCGTCGTCGGCATCAACGTTCTTCGCAATGCGCTGATCACCCCGGTCACCACCCTCGGTCTTAAGATCGGTTACCTCATGGGCGGCGCCGTCGTCATCGAGGTTATCTTCAACCTCCCCGGCATGGGCACCGCGATTCTGCAGGGCGTTCAGGGCAACGAGGCGAACCTGGTTCAGGGCGTCGTTATCGTCGTTGCTCTTGCCTTCATCATCATCAACATCGTGGTTGACATGCTCTACCTGCTCATCAACCCGCGCATCAGGACGGTGTAGATTATGGTAAAGATTCGAGAGAAGCAAACCGAGCAGCTCGAGAAGGCTGCCTCCAAGGGGCTCAAGCTCGGTGGCTGGAAGAAGATGACGCTGTCTTCTAAGATTGCAGCCGTCGTGCTGGTGCTGGTCGCCCTGACTGCGATTCTGGCGCCCCTTCTTGCCCCCTATAGCCCGGTCGAGATTTTCACTGCTCGCCAGGCTCCCGGCAACGGATTTATTTTCGGTACCGACGATAAGGGTCGCGACATTCTGTCGCGTATGCTCTACGGTGGTCGTTACTCGCTGATTATCGGCTTTGGCGCCACTGCCATGGCTCTGGTCTGCGGCTCGGTCGTAGGCGCCCTTGCAGCGGTTTCGCGCAAGGCCGTCTCCGAGACGATCATGCGTATCTTGGACATCATCATGTCCATCCCGGGCATCGCCCTCGCGGCCGTCTTCGTCTCCATCCTGGGCAACTCCGTGCCGTCGATCATCTTCGCCATCGGCTTTATGTACACTCCGCAGATTGCCCGTATCGTGCGCGCCAATATCGTGTCCGAGTACGGCGAGGACTATGTCCGCGCGGTCATCGTTTCCGGCGCCAAGGCTCCGTGGATTTTGATCAAGCATGTTCTGCGTAACTGCATCGCCCCGATCATGGTCTTCACCGTTACCCTGGTCGCCGACGCCATCATCTTCGAGGCCTCGCTGACCTTCATCGGCGCTGGTATCCAGGAGCCCACCGCTACCTGGGGCAACATCCTCGCCGACGCCCGCGGCGGCGTGCTCGCTGGCCGTTGGTGGCAGGCGCTGTTCCCGGGCCTGGCCATCATGATCACCTGCCTGGCGCTCAACATCCTCTCCGAGGGCATTACCGACGCCATGGCCGCTGCTCCCTCCGCCGCCCTGGATCCGACCGATTCCTCCAAGCGTCGCGAGGCCGACCTGCTGGTCTCCGACCCCGTTCGCGCCTACAAGGAGCAGGCCCAGTCCCTCTCCGCTCGCCTTGGCGCCCTGCGCGATGTCGAGCTCAAGCGTGACGATCGCCACGTGCCCGACGAGTCCGTTGAGCCGATTCTCTCGGTCCGTGACTTCTGCATTCAGTTTGAGCATCACGGTGATATTAACGTTGTCGACCATGTCAACTTTGACGTCCGTCCTGGTCAGACCATGGGCCTGGTGGGCGAGTCCGGTTGCGGTAAGTCCATCACCACGCTGGCCATCATGGGCCTGACCGACGATGACGAGCATCTTTCCGGCGAGGTTCTCTGGGAGGGCCGCGACCTGCTCAAGATGAGCAAGAAGGAGTGGTTCGGCCTGCGCGGTACCGATATCGCCATGGTCTACCAGGACGCCCTGTCCTCGCTTAACCCCTCCATGCTCATTTCCGCCCAGATGAAGCAGCTCACCAAGCGTGGCGGCACCCGTAGCGCCGAGGAGCTCCTGGAGCTCGTGGGCCTCGATCCCAAGCGCACGCTCGAGAGCTATCCGCACGAGCTTTCCGGCGGCCAGCGTCAGCGCGTCCTGATTGCTATGGCCCTTACCCGCGACCCCAAGCTGGTCATCTGCGACGAGCCCACGACCGCTCTGGATGTTACCGTCCAGAAGCAGGTCATCAAGCTGCTCAACGATCTTCAGGCCAAGCTCGGCTTTGCCATGATCTTCGTTTCGCACGACCTGGCGCTGGTCGCCGAGGTCGCTCACAACATCACGGTTATGTACGCCGGCCAGGTTATCGAGCAGGCGCCTACCAAGGAGCTGCTCACCAACCCGATTCACGAGTACACTCGCGGCCTTCTGGGTTCCGTCCTGTCCATCGAGAGCGGTTCGGGCCGCCTGCACCAGGTGCCCGGCGCCGTTCCGAGCCCGCGCGATTTCCCCAAGGGCGATCGCTTCGCGCCCCGCTCGAGCCATCCGCGCATTGGCCTGGACACCCGTCCGGTCTTCAAGCGCGTGCCCGGCACCGAGCACTTCTATTCCGAGCTCCCCGACGAGGTGCTCAAGGCAAATGGTTTGACCCCTCACGCGGAGGTGATGTAGATGAGCGAGGCCGCAGTCAACGGCGTCGAGCCGATCATCTTCCTTGATGACGTCCACGTCACCTTTAGGACCCGTACCGGCTCGATTCTGCACCCCAACCTGGTTCACGCCGTCCAGGGTGTAACGATTAAGCTCATGCCCGGACAGACCATCGGCATCGTCGGTGAGTCCGGTTGCGGAAAGTCCACCACCGCCAACGTCATGTGCGGCCTGCAGGCCCCCACGAGCGGCAAGGTCTACTTTAAGGGCAAGGACGTCACCAAGCGTACCGCCGAGGACCGTCGCCACATGGGTCGCGTCATCTCGGTCGTGTTCCAGAACCCGGCCACGGCGCTCAACCCCCGCATGGTCGTTCGCGAGCAGCTGCTCGACCCCATGCGCGTCCACAACCTGGGTACCGAGGCCGAGCAGGAGAAGCGCGTCAAGGAACTCTTGGAGCTCACCGGTCTGCCCAGCTCCGCTGCCGAGGTTCTTCCCGGCCAGCTTTCGGGTGGTCAGCGCCAGCGCGTCGCAATTGCCCGTGCCCTGTCGCTGAACCCCGATGCCATCATCGCCGACGAGCCCACCTCGGCTCTGGACGTTTCGGTCCGCGCGCAGATTCTGAACCTGCTGACCGACCTTAAGAAGGAGCTCGGCCTGGCCATGGTGTT
>DBEZQF010000167.1:0-2212 GCA_048254795.1 Collinsella sp.
AAACGCAGCAAAGGAGCACCGAGAGAGCGAGTATGGCAAAAAACACCGCAAACTATGGTAACGACAGTATCCGCCAGCTCAAGGACGAGGAGCGCGTACGCCTGCGCCCCGCCGTCATCTTTGGCTCGGACGGACTCGACGGCTGCGCGCATGCCGCCTTCGAGATCCTGTCCAACGCCGTTGACGAGGCGCGCCAGGGCTACGGCAAGCTCATCACCCTTACCGCCTTTCGCGATGGTTCCATTCAGGTAGAGGACAACGGCCGCGGCTGCCCGCTCGACTGGAACCCCTCCGAGAAGCGCTTTAACTGGGAACTCGTCTTTTGCGAGCTCTACGCCGGCGGCAAATACAACAATAACCAGGGCGGCGACTACGACTTCTCGCTCGGCACCAACGGCCTGGGCTCGTGCGCGACCCAGTACGCCTCCGAATACATGGACGTCACGGTTTGGCGCGACGGCAACAAGTACTCTCTGCACTTTAAGAAGGGCAAGGTTGTCGGCGCCAAGAAGAAGGCACTCGAGATTGAGCCCAGCGACGAGAACCGCACCGGCACCACTATCAAGTGGCGCCCCGATCTTGAGGTCTTTACCTCAATTAGCATTCCCCACGATTGGTATCGCGAGACCATGCGTCGTCAGGCCGTGGTCAACGCCAACGTGACCTTCCGCCTGCGCATTGAGGGCGACGATGGCGAGTTTTCCGAAGAGGACTTTTGCTACCCCAAAGGCATCGAGGACTACGTGCTCGAAAAGGTCGGTACCGACTATCTCACCGAGCCCTTCTTTATCGAAGCCGACCGTCGCGGTCGCGATCGCGAGGACTTGCCCGATTACAACGTAAAAATCACTGCTTGCATGTGCTTCTCGCGCACCTTCACGATGCAGGAGTACTACCACAACTCGTCGTGGCTCGAGAACGGCGGCTCACCCGAGAAGGCGGCCCGTAGCGCTCTGACCAGCGCCATCGATGCCTACATTAAGCAACAGGGCAAATACAACAAAAACGAGAGCAGCATCAAATGGCAAGACGTCCAGGACTGTCTGGTGCTGGTAACCAACTGCTTCTCCACCCAGACGTCCTACGAGAACCAAACCAAGAAGGCCATCAATAACCGCTTTATCCAGCAGGCTATGACGGCCTTCTTTAAGGAGCGCCTCTCGACTTACTTGATCGAGAACAAAGACGCCGCCAACAAGATCATGGAGCAGGTGCTCATCAACAAGCGTTCGCGCGAGAACGCCGAGAAAACGCGCCAGAGTATCAAAACCAACCTGCAGCAGAAGACCGACATGGCCAACCGCGTGCAGAAGTTCATCGACTGCCGCTCCAAGGACAAGAGCCGCCGCGAGATCTACATCGTAGAGGGTGACTCGGCAGCAGGTGCCATTCGCACCTCGCGCGATGCCGAGTTCCAGGGCGTCATGCCCGTCCGCGGCAAGATCCTCAACTGCCTGAAGGAGGATTATCCGCGCATCTTTAAGTCCGACATCATCATGGACCTCATGCGCGTGCTGGGCTGCGGCGTGGAGATCAAGGACAAGCGCATCAAGAACCTTGGCGCCTTCGACCTGGACAACCTCAACTGGAACAAGGTCATCATCTGTACGGACGCCGACGTCGACGGTTATCACATCCGCACGCTCGTACTCACCATGCTCTACCGCCTGGTGCCCACGCTTATCGACGAGGGCTACGTGTATATCGCCGAGTCGCCGCTCTACGAGATCAACTGCAAAGAGAAGACCTACTTTGCCTACACCGAGCTCGAGAAGAACGGCATCCTTAAGGAGATCGGCGACCAAAAGTGCTCGATCAACCGCTCCAAGGGTCTTGGTGAGAACGACCCGGACATGATGTGGCTCACCACCATGAACCCCGAGACGCGTCGCCTGATCAAGGTTGAGCCCGAGGACGTCACCAAGATGGAAACCATGTTCAACCTGTTGCTGGGCAACGACGAGGCGGGCCGCAAGCGCCATATCTCCGAGCACGGCAAGGAATACCTGGACCAGCTGGACCTGCAATAGCAGTAAATCGACAACGACGGCCCATAAGAAGTTCAAGAGGAAATCGTGGCAAAGAAGAAGACGAAGAACCAGCCAAAGAAAAAGCAGGTCAACGCCGAGAACGTCATCGGCCTGCACTCCGAGGTCACCGACCAGCCGATCACGCAGACGCTCGAGGTCAACTACATGCCCTACGCCATGAG
>DBEZQF010000168.1:0-4684 GCA_048254795.1 Collinsella sp.
TGGTCTTGATGTCGGCCTGAATGCCGGCGCCACCGCTGGAATCGGATCCTGCGATGGATAGAACGGCAGGTACCTTACTGCGATCCATGTTCGCTCCCTTGTTCGGTCGGAATCAAATGGGTCTATAAGCCAGCATTATAAAGATGCCCGGGCCGACTCTATGTCGAACCCGGGCGGGCGATGCAATCTTTACGCAAATGCAAGCAAATGTTCACACGTTAACAATTGACAGGCACCAGTTCACCGCCAGAAGCGGCCGCGGCGACAGGGCTAGTCCTCCATGCCGAGGTCGATCGTGGTGCCCTCGAAGATCTTGTTGACGGTGCGGACGGCGCACATCTTGCCACACATGGTGCAAGTGCCCTCGGTGGCGGCGGGGGACTCCTCGTAGCGCTTTTTGCCCGTAACCGGGTCGAGCGCGCACTTCCACATGGCGTCCCAGTCGAGCTTGCGGCGTGCCTGGCCCATCTTGTCGTCCATGTCGCGGGCGTGGGGCACCTTCTTGGCGATGTCGGCGGCGTGTGCGGCGATCTTGGTGGCCATGAGGCCGTCGAGCACATCCTGGGCGTTGGGCAGGCATAGGTGCTCTGCCGGTGTCACGTAGCACAGGAAGTCGGCACCGGAGCTGGCGGAGACGGCGCCGCCGATGGCGGCGGTGATGTGGTCGTAACCCACGCCGATATCGGTCACCAGCGGCCCGAGCACATAGAACGGAGCATTGTGGCACAGGCGCTTCTGCAGTTTCATGTTGGCGGCGATCTCGTCGAGCGCCATGTGACCCGGGCCCTCGACCATGACCTGGACGCCGGCGGCCCAAGCGCGCTTGCACAGCTTGCCCAGCTCGATCATCTCAGCGGTCTCGGTGGCGTCGTTGGAGTCGTAGAGGCAGCCCGGGCGGCAGGAGTCGCCGAGCGAAATCGTCACGTCGTACTCGTGGCAAATCTCGAGCAACTCGTCGTAGAACTCATAGAATGGGTTCTCGTTACCGGTGACCTCCATCCAGCCAAACAGCAGTGAGCCGCCACGGCTCACGATGTTCATCAGGCGGCCGGTCTCCTTAAAGGTCTTGGTGACCGACTTGTTTATGCCGCAGTGGATGGTCATAAAGTCCACGCCGTCCTCGGCATGCGCGCGCACGACTTCGAACAGGTCGTCCTTGGTGAGCTTGACCAGCGGCTTTTCCATGTAGCCGATGGCGTCGTACATGGGGACGGTGCCTACCATGAGCGGCGTCTCGTCGATGAGCTGCTGGCGGAACTGACGTGTCTTGCCCGAGTTGGAGAGGTCCATGATGGCGTCGGCGCCAAAGTCCTCGGCGATCTTGACCTTCTTCCATTCCTCGGCGGCATCGGCCTTGTCGCCCGAGATGCCCAGGTTCACGTTGACCTTGGTGGACAGGCCCTCACCGACGCCAAAGGCGCGCATGCCCTTTTTGATGTGCACGATGTTGGCGGGAATGGCGAGGCGGCCGTCGGCCACGCGCTCGCGGATGTACTCGGGGTCGCGATGCTCGCGCTCGGCGACCTCCTTCATCTGCGGTGTGATCTGCCCGGCGCGGGCAAAGTCGATTTGCGTGACGAGCTTGGGCTCGGTCTGTGTGCTCATTGGCATGGCTCCCTTCGTTGGCATTACCCATATCAGGTTTGCGGGTCAGGGCGGGCGCGCCCAGTCTCAGCCTGCCGTCTTGTCCTGCAAGCTCCCCGTTTATGTGGTGGGCTCAAGTATAGCCTGAATGGGTACGATTGGGCCAACAAGCGTGCCTGTGGGGAGGCGAACATGGAAGACAAGCATCTATATCGAGAGACACAATGGGATGTATCGGCCGAGGAAAGCCGTGCGCACCATGGCCTTGTCGCGATTGGTTTTGCGGTGCTTGCCGTGTTGGTGATTGCCTTTTGTATTTGGACGTTCGGCGGTCGTGGCGGCGTCACCTGGGGGTTTGAAGCCGACGATGCCCTGCCGATTATGACCATGAAAGTTTCTGGTGGCAACACGGTTGCCGCACCGGGCGACTATTGGTATCCGCGCGACGAGTTTGTGCAGCTGCAGTTGAGCGGCGGGTCTATTCCGGGCGAAGAAATCGAACGCGTGACGTTTGATGAGGCACTCAAAACACTCATGGTGAAGCTCAAAGATCAGGGCGATGTGCCCACGACCATGGATATCGCTCTGACGGAGTGGCGTCTGGAACCTCCGTCGGGCGTTACGGTATCCGACGTAGAGCACGTTAAGATTACCTACCAAAATGGCTCGACGAGCGAGATTGCAAAGGCCGATGGCTTGGCGGAGTAACGGGGTGTTTGGAAACGGCGGGCCTATAGTGCCTGCGCGTTCATGAAAACCAGGGTGTTTTTGTCTGAAAGCTCGGGGATGTGCCGATAGCCGATATTGAATGCGGTAAGTTCGCTTGCATCCTCGAGCTTGTTTTCTGCCATCCACCGCACCATGGAGCCGCGCGCCTTTTTGCTGGCGGTCGACTGTTGGATGGGCTTCCCGTTGCGGATGCCCTCGCCAAAGAGGCATGTGACGGCTGTGGCGTCGCCCGCGAGGTGGGGCAGAACGGCTTTGGCATACTCTACGCTGGCGAGGTTGACGATCGTGGTGTTTGAGCCTGCCGGGGCGATAGCCCGCGCGAGCTTGTCGCTCCAAAACGCGTAGAGGTCTCGGGCATCGTCAACGGCGAGCTTCGCGCCCATCTCCAGCCGATACGGTTCGACGGCATGAAAGGGACGAACGCACCCGTAGAGGCCGGAGAGGATCCAGAGATGGTCTTGCAGCCATGCGAGCTGTGCGGCATCCATGACCTCGGGCGCCATACTTTGGTATTGAATGCCGTGATAGGACATGGCGGCGGGGGAGAGGTGTCGGGCGAGTGCGGGATTGTCGAGATCGCCGCTTTTCAGGATGGGCCCGAACTTATGCAGGGTGTTGAGACAAGGCCCCAGCAGTTTGTCACTCACGTTCCATAGCGCCTGCAGGCCGCCGCTGCCTTCATTTCGTTCGATATCTAGCAGTGCGCGGTGGAGGCGAGCCGTCTCGTGCGCAAAAGGTGGAATGCCCAGGACTTCAAAAGCATCTTGGGCCGCGCGCATCTGCTTGGCGGGCGAAATGATGACCTGCAGCATGGACTCTCCTCTGCCAAAAAAGTTGCGGTGGAATACGGTCTGTTTTGGCCGTTTATGGGCCAGTTTAGTCCGTATTTCACCGCAACTGATGAAGGGTGGATTAGGCTCGCTCGATGAAGGCCTTGTAGCCGCGATATGCCTCGTAGATATCGGCCTTGTTGGCGACCTCCCACAGGGCGTGCATGGACAGGACGGCAACACCGGAGTCGATGACATTCATGCCGTACTTGGCCATGATGTAGGCGATGGTGCCGCCGCCGCCTGCGTTGACGCGACCGAGCTCACAGGTCTGGAAGTCCACGCCGGCCTCGTCCATGATGTCGCGGACGAGGGCCACGTACTCGGCATCGGCGTCGTTGGAACCGCCCTTGCCGCGGCTGCCCGTGTACTTGTTAAAGCACAGACCGCGACCCATAAAGGCCGCGTTCTTGGTCTCGAACTTGCCGGCATAGCCCGGGTCGAAGCCGGCGGACACGTCAGAGGAGAGCATACGGCTGCGGGCGAGCGCGCGGCGCAGGGCCAGTGGGCTATCCTCGCCGGCGAGCGTCATGATCTCGGCGACGGTGTTCTCGAAGAAGCGACTTGTCATGCCGGTGGCACCCACGGAACCGATCTCCTCCTTGTCGACGATGAGCGTGATGCTCGTGCGCTCCACGTTGGCGACGTCGATCTGGGCGAGCATGGACGGATAGGCGCAGACACGATCGTCGTGGCCATAGCCCAAAATCATGGAGCGGTCGAGGCCCATGTCGCGGGCGGGACCGGCGGGCACGACCTCGATCTCGGCGGAGAGGAAGTCCTCCTCCTCGACGTCGTACTGCTCCTTGAGGATGTCCAGGAACATCTGCTTGACGGGCTCCTTGGGAGCGTCCTTGTCGTCTTCATCGAACTTGACGGGACGGCCGCCCACGATCACGTCGAGGATCTCGGCGTCGACGGCGTCCTTGGCGGGCTTGGACATCTGCTCGCTCGAGAGGTGGATCAGCAGGTCGGAGATGGTAAAGACCGGATCGTCTGCCTTGTCGCCGATGTTGATGTCGACGGTGGTGCCGTCCTTTTTGCAGATGACGCCCACGAGTGCAAGCGGGGAGGCCACCCAGTGGTAGCTCTTGACGCCGCCGTAGTAGTGCGTGTCGAGGTAGGCCATGTCGCCGGCCTCGAAGGCGGGATTCTGCTTAAGGTCCAGGCGCGGCGAGTCCACGTGAGCACCCAGGATGTTAAAGCCCTGCTCGAGCGGGGCGGTGCCCAGGTTGACGAGCATGAGGTCTTTGCCGTGATTGGCGGCGTACACCTTGTCGCCGGCCTTGAGCGTGCGGCCCTCGGCGATCACGGTCTCCAAGTCGACGTAGCCCGCCTCCTCGGCCATCTTGATGCCGGTCTTGACGCACAGGCGCTCGGTCTTATTCTCGCTCAAAAACTGCTTATAGCCGCGGCAAAGCTCCTCGAGCTCCTCGATTTGCTGTGGCGTGTACTTTTTCCATGCGCAGGGACGCTCCATGACGCAGGCTCCTTTCGGATCGATCGTGCTGGTTGATGTACCGTGAGCCATCGTATCACGC
>DBEZQF010000169.1:0-2030 GCA_048254795.1 Collinsella sp.
TGGGCACACACGACCTCATGGTGCACGACTACGGCCCCGGTCGTCAGTTTGCCAGCGCCCACGTGGAGATGCCCGGCGAGGGCGACGCGTTTGAGCACCACGAGATTCTGGACACCATCGAGCACGACATCAAGCGCCAGATGGGCATTGGTATCACGCTGCACTGCGACCCCATCGCGACAACCGGCGATGACTTGCGCGGCTGGGTCAAGCGCGGCGTCATGCAGATTGATCCCGCGCTCTCCATCCACGACCTACACGAGCACGACGGGTTCGTTTCGTTTGACCTGGTGCGTCCCGACGGCTTTGACATATCCGACGAGGAGCTGCTGGAGCTCGTCACGCGCATCGTGCACGAGCGCCGACCCGATGCCTCATGCGTCGTTACGTTTGACTCGGGCTTTAGCTCGCCCGACCGTCCGGCCGAGCAGCTGTAGCCTGCTTAACAGCTAGTTTCCCTGCGCGCCCGAGATGCCGTTTTGCAGGGCGTTCCAGGCATCCGTCGCCAAGCCGCCCAAGTTCTGCGCGGTATCACCCAGGTTTTGTGCCGTGTCGCCCAGCTCTTGCGCCTTGTCTCCCAACTCCTGTACCTTGTTGCTCAAGTCCTCCAGCGTATTGGAGCTCGAGCTGTCGGTACCGCTTTGGCCGTCGGACGAGTTGCCCGAACTGTTCTTGTGCGTGAGTTGAATTTCGAGGTTGCCGTTGTCGTTATAGTAGGCAGAAGTAACGACCCAGTTGGCATCGACGACGGGCGTTGAGCCATCATCAGTCAGGACCACGGCATTCGAAAGATCGGCGCCGCGCGACTTGAGGATCTTCTTGCCGTTGGACCAGTACTGCCCTGGGATATCGCTAAGATCGACGGTGCTAGACGAGGCGGACTCGGTTTGTTCGACAGTGGCATCGGCCGTTGAACTCCCCCGCTTGTTAAGCATGCCCGACACGATGGCAAACACAACCGACAGCGCAAAGAAGATCGCCAGTACGATGAGGATCTTCTTGATCACGCTCGACGAACGCGACGGCTTCTTCTCCTCGTCCTCGCCATATTGCGGAATCGACTTGGGGTACTCGCGATACGGCTCGCGCGACTCGTAGCGAGGCTGCGCCATGCGAGGCATATACGTCGTCTGCTGAGGCTGCGGAATGGGATTCTGCGGCAGGTCATCATAGGGATTCGGCGTCGAGGCGGCATAAGAATCCTGCGGCGCGTAATCAAACGGGTCTGCCGCCGCGTTGCCATAGGGGCTTTGCAAAGATGCAGCGTAAGGGTCCTGCGCCGCGTCGCCATAGCCCATAACTCGTGTGGGCTCGGCAGAAGGCTGCGTCGCGGCGGGGTCGACATAACCGGGGTTGGGAACAACGCGGGTCGCATCGGCGCTATCGCCAGCCTGCGCGGAACCGCAGCCGCCCATCACGGTTGTCTTGTCCTGATCCATGCAACGATTCCTTTCCGTCGCCTGTAAGCATCAAGTTATCCATGCATTCTACCAGCGCAAAAGCCTATGATGGGCAGAGTCCGTCGGTATCTACAAGACATGCGCGGGCCTAAGGATCAAAAAGCCCCGCCGGGCCTTGGTAGGCGCGACGGGGCGGGCAAGCGGCTATGAGCAGCGAGCTTAGAACAGGCCGGTGATGTTGCCGTCGTTGTCGACGTCGATGTTCTCGGCCGCAGGGACCTTGGGCAGGCCCGGCATGGTCAGAACACTGCCAGTCAGTGCGACCACAAAGTGGGCGCCGGCGGAAACCTTGAGCTCACGCACCGTGATGCGGAAGTTCTCGGGAGCGCCCAGGGCCTTGGCGTTGTCGCTAAAGCTGTACTGCGTCTTGGCGACGCACACCGGCAGGTTGCCAAAGCCATTCTCGCGCAGCTCGGCGAGCTGGCGCTTGGCGGCCGGCGTAAAGTCAACGCCGTCGGCGCGGTAGACCTTGGTGGCAACGGCCTCGAGGGCATCAGCGACATCAGCGCCGTCCTCATAGGCAAACTTGAGCTCGCTCGGCTGCTCAATCAGACGCATGACCTCATCGGC
>DBEZQF010000170.1:0-3170 GCA_048254795.1 Collinsella sp.
TCCGGCATTGATGATGCCCTTGTTGATGATTCCCAACAGCTCGGGTTTTCCGCGCGAAATCCAGCACGAGAGCTCACAGGTGTCAGGGAGCTCGGTCGTCTCGCAGTCCTCGAGATCGTAACGGTCACCGATGGTTTTTACACGTGAACTGGGAGCGACGATGCAGTGTGCCGTTCCCTTCCTGAGGGCGTCGAACGCTTCATCGGCGGATTGGTATTCGGTCACGGTCGCTGTGGGGAACAGACTTTCAAGTACATTTTGGTTGATAAACGATGATTTGGTGCAGGCGATGTTCTGAAGGTCTTTGTTCAGGTTGCCGCCGGTGTGGATGGCGGTGAGGGACACGGTTCCCAACGATACCGACTGCACAACGCCAGATTGCTCGGCAAACCAGTAATCTCGGTATACCGGCAGCGCAGCGTCGATGCTTCCCTTTGACAGGGCCTTTGACATCATCTTGTAGCTATCAAAGGCGACGGTTTTGACCGTAATGCCAAATTTATCGTGCAACGTCGTCGCAAGCGATGCGAGCGAGCCTTCCATTTTGCCGTCTTCGTCTTCGTTGCAGTAGGGGAGTTTGCCCGTAATGTAGCCAAGCGTGATGGTGTTGTCATTTGCTTTGAGCCAGGAACGTTCGGGGCCGTTGAGCGATGATGAACCGCTGTTTTGGGCCGAGTAGTTAGATTTGACTTCGTCGATATAGCGTGGGTTGACGCGGGCGATTGCCGACATGGCGGCATTGATGTCGTCCATCAGGTCGGGGCGGCTTTTGGGGACGGCAAAATAGTAATCACTCGAGCCAACGTAGAACATGGGGGAGGCATCGGGCGACGAAAGGGTGTCGTTCATGATGACGGCATCGACTTCGTCGTTTGCGAGTGCGTCAAAGAGCATGGATCCCCCGTCATACTCCCTGTATGTGCAGGTAATGCCTTCGTTGGCGAGCCACTGCTGGCCAACGAAGGTTTGCATAACGTCGGGGTTGTAGCCGATGGTAAGGCCTTGGAGCGCTTGGGGGTCACCCTTGGTCAGGTCGTCGCGATCGGGCTTGGCGTAGATGTAGTAGCGCTCGGTGCCCTCGGGGTTCGAGGAAAAGAGCAGCTTTTGGGCGCGTTCCTCGGAATAGGAGATGTTGGGCATGAGGTCGATTTCGCCCGTCTCGAGCATGTCCATAAGCTCGGTGAAGGTGCCGGAGACGTATTCGTACCGCCAGCCGGGCGTGTAGTACGACAGGGTCTGGAGGTACTCGTAGCCCCATCCCGAGAGACGCTCGCCGGGGGTGCCGTTCTGGAAGCCCTCGTTGTTGACGAGCCAGCCGACGCGGACCGTTTTGACTTGCTGACTAGAGTCATCGGCAAAAGCCTGGACAGGCGCGATTGAACTCAGCACGGCAAGCGCGGCAAGCACAATGGCCAAGGCGCGACATATAACTGAACGAAGGACAGTGGCAGCTCTCACATGCAATCCTAACGAATCGAGACATTACCGCATAAGGATACCAGCTCAACCTGCCCAGTCGGCAGCTGGTAGTCATTGGGGACGTTCTTAAACGACTAGTCATTGGGGACGTTCTTGTTTGACTAGTCATTTAAGAACGTCCCCAATGACTAGTTCCGTTTGCGGGGGAGGCGTGGGACAATACCGAGCGAACGTGATTGGGCGTCTGGGAAAAGGGGTCGCGATGAAAAAGCTCAAGACGCTTGCTGACGTGTTGCGCCAGGCGGG
The DNA here is from genome assembly GCA_048254795.1 of Collinsella sp. Lineage (GTDB taxonomy): Bacteria > Actinomycetota > Coriobacteriia > Coriobacteriales > Coriobacteriaceae > Collinsella. Next base: position 1,726 of record DBEZQF010000170.1, read on the forward strand.
CTTCGTGCGCATTACGGAGCTGTTCCTCGTCTTCTATCTGCTGTGCTCGACGGCCGTCTGGCTGTCCGAGCCTACGACCCTCACCTTTGGCGATGGACTTTGGTTTAGCTTTGAGGCGGTCTCGACCATCGGCTTTGGTGACATTCCGGCCGAGACACCGGTTGCCCGCGCCATTACCGTCATTCTGAGCGTCATCAGCATCTTCTACATCGCCATGCTCACGGGCGTGGCGGTGAACTACTGCAATACGCTTATCAAGATGCGTCAAAAGGACACCATGGCGCGCTTTATGGATGATCTGGAGCATTTGGAAGAGCTCGATCGCGACGAACTTGCCGACCTTTCGCGTCGCGTGCGCGAGTATCGTCGACGCCAGCGCTAAGACGAACGTCGTGCGCCACAACAGGGGGGGCAAATATGAACATCACCGTGTATCTGGGCGCCAACGCTGGCAATGACCCGGTGTTTCTGCCTGCAGTGCGAGAGCTCGGCACGTGGATTGGCTCCAACGGCCACGCGCTGGTATACGGCGGCTCCAAGTCGGGCCTGATGGGTGCGCTCGCCGATAGCGTACTCGAGGCGGGTGGACACGTGACGGGTGTTGAGCCGAGCTTTTTTATCGAGGCAGAGTTTCAACATGACGGTATCGATGACCTCATCGTGACGAGCGATATGGCGGAGCGCAAGGCCAAGATGATTGAGCTCGGCGATGCGTTCATCGCCTTTCCCGGTGGGACGGGCACGCTCGAGGAGATTGCCGAGGTCATGTCCGCGGTGTCGTTGGGACACCTGAGTGCTCCGTGCATCCTGTATAACCTGGACGGTTACTACAACGACCTCAAGGCGCTGCTCGGGCACATGATTGATAAAGGACTTTCGAGCCCGAGGCGCCAGCACGGCATCTACTTTGCCGACGACTTGCGCGAGATTGCCTCGATTATCAACGGATAAGTCTTGAGCCTGCCCCACTATGGCTCCCAATGGTGCCGTTTGCAGCGCAGATGGTTAGCTTGTCTGGGCCACACTCGCTCTACAATAAAACGTATCTATGTCGACTTTGACCGCGGGAGGACCCGATGGATAACCTTGCCAAACCCACAAACCGCGCGCTCTTTTTAGTTAGCGTTGCCGTGACCGGTGCGTTCGCAGGTGCCGCGGTCTGGCTGTTCTTTTTTGCGATGGAGCACGGTATCGACTATCTATGGACCGAGATTCCGCACGCGCTGGGCGTCTCTTCGCCCGAGCTTGCCAGCGGCCCGTTTGGCTTTTTGCCGTACCCGTTTTTTGTCTGCCTGCTGGGCGGTCTGTTAATCGGTCTGTACGAAAAGATGACAGGCACCAAGACCGATGACCTCAACCAGGTGATGGCTAAGGTTAAGCAAGACGGGCGCTACCCGTACGACAACCTGGGCAAGCTTTCGCTCGCGGCATTGCTGCCGCTGCTG
>DBEZQF010000171.1:0-1085 GCA_048254795.1 Collinsella sp.
CCATCGATATCGGGCAGCATGACATCAAGCAGCGCCAGATCGAACTCCTGCTCCAAAATCGCCTTGGCAGCATCGGCCCCGCTATAGGCAATCTGGACATCAAAGCCCTCTTTTGTAAGGTAGATGCCAACCAAGTCGGCGATGGCCTTCTCGTCATCAACTACCAAAATGCGCTCGTTCATGCGTGCTCCTCTCGCGCTCTATTATGCCCGAGGCGACGCACGCCACACACAACAAGCGTGGGTGATTAAGTCGGCCTTAAGCACCCTTGTGCCCGTTCGGGTGCGGATGTGGGCCAAGCGCGCACGCGATGATCGCCGACGCCGGCAAACGATATACTCTAGTTTCAGAAGAGACCATCCCGTCGAAAGCGAAATCTGTGAAGTCCCTCACCTCTTTTGCAAAGCGCTCAGCCCAGCTTGCCGCCGGCTTTGTCTGCGCTATCGCCCTTGCCGCCGGCGTGCCCACCGTCGCCGGCGCCCAAGTGCTCACGACCGACAATGTTTGCGGCAAAACCGCCGATGTGCGCGGTATCACGGCCGAAAACCTGCCCGATATCGATGCGACCAATGCCCTCGTCATGGGCAAAGACGGCACCGTCTACTATGCCCGCGGCGCCGATGAGCAGGTCAAGATTGCCTCGATCACCAAGGTCATGACCGCAATCCTAACCGTCGAGAATTGCAAGATGGACGAGAAGGTCACGGTGAGCAACGCCGCAGCCACCGTGGGTAATTCGACCGCCGGCTTGCTCGAAGGCGACGAGCTTACCGTGGAGCAGGCACTACGCGGCCTGATGATTCCCTCGGGCAACGACGCCGCCATCGTGCTCGCCGAATATGTGGGCAAGAAGATCGACCCCAAGACCAAAGACGCCGAGGCCACATTTGTGAAGGCCATGAACGAGCGCGCTAAGAAGCTCGGCTGCACCGGTACGCTTTTTGAAAACCCGCATGGTCTGGACTTTGATGAGTGGGCTGGCGATATGCACTCAACCGCACACGACGTAGCGCTGATGATGCAGGAGGCCATGAAAAACGACACGATCCGCGAGGTCGTAGCGAGCGAGGATTCCTGGATCGAGG
>DBEZQF010000172.1:0-7139 GCA_048254795.1 Collinsella sp.
TGCGACGAGAGCCTGCGCGAGTCCAAACAGTGGGCCTGCGGTGCCAACGAGGTCGATTATCACTTTACCGGTGCCTGCCCCGAGCGCGACTTTACCGTCGATGAGTGGGCCGATCTGGTCACCGTTGTCGCCGGCGACCCCTGCCCGCACTGCGGCAAGCCGCTCTCCGCTGCCCGCGGCATCGAGGTCTCTCAGGTCTTCCAGCTGGGCACCAAGTACTCCGAGGCCATGGGTGCCACCTTTATGGATGAGGACGGCAAGGAGAAGCCGCTCATCATGGGTTGCTACGGCGTGGGCGTGTCCCGCTCGCTTGCTGCCGTCGTGGAGCAGCACAACGACGAGCACGGTATCGTCTGGCCGGTCTCCGTTGCCCCGTACGAGGTCGCGGTGATTCCGCTTGATCCCAAGAAGGAAGAGTGCGCTACCGTCTGCGAGCAGATTGTTGATGGCCTGTGTGCCGAGGGTATCGAGGTCGTCGTCGACGATCGCGATGAGCGTCCGGGCTTTAAGTTTGCCGATAACGACCTCATGGGCTTCCCGTATCAGGTGGTTCTGGGCAAGCGCGGCCTTAAGAATGGCACCGTTGAGCTCAAGGACCGTGCTACGGGCGAGCGCGAGGACGTGGCGATCGACGAGGTCGTTGCCAAGGTTGCCGAGCTTGTTAAGGCAGCCCGCCGTTAATCGACGATTTCGCTTGTAGTTCGATATGTGGGACGGCCCCGCATTTCTCCAATCGGGGAGATGCGGGGCCGTCCTATTATCTTGTAGCATCCTCGATATCTAAAAGGAAAACCCCACAGCCCATGCGAGCTGCGGGGTTTTCCATTGTGCCTCCGATGCGAAATAAATCGCTCAGATATTACTGATAATCGACGACGTCGATCCAGTTCTTCAGGAACTCATCGTTCACGTTGCGATTACGAGCGAGCTCGGAAGCGGCGACGATGCTCGTCCACTGACGCACGACCTGCATGGGCATGTCGGCACGGTCGCAGTAGAGCTCCAGGTAGGCCTCGGCCTGGTCCTTGCTGTTGAGGGCAAAGAGCAGGTAGGTGGTGGCAACGTCGGCAGCAGGGGAGCCCTGGGTGGCGTGTGCCCAGTCGCACACATAGAGCTGGCCGTCGTCGCCGACGATGACGTTGGAGGGGTTGAAGTCGCCGTGGCAGACCTTGAACTCCTTGGTCATGCCGTCCAGACGCTCCTGAAGGTTGTAGCGCGTGGTGGCATTGAGCTGATCAAGGCTGTCGATCATGCGGGCGAACTTGTCGCGCTGACGGTTGAGCAGCGGGGAGGTGTAGCCGTGGATCTCGATCTGGAGGTCGACGAACATCTCGAGGTACTCACCAAAGCGCTGGGGCTCGGCAGTCATCTTCTCGGCAAGGGTGGTGCCCGGAACCTTCTCGGTCACGAGCGCCCAGCCGTTGGCGTTCTCGAGCTGGGAAACCTCGAGAGCCTTGGGGCTGCGGATGCCGCACTCATTGATGCGGGCAAGATTCAAAGCCTCGTTGAACACGTCGGAGACAGGCTTGGTCTCGTTAAAGACCTTGACGATCTTGTCGCCCAGGTCGTAAACGACCTTGTTGCCACGGCGGACGAGCTCGGTCTTGGAATCGGGTAGCAGCATGGTTGCATCCTTTCAACGATGCGATAGAAGCGACGGCGGGGGTGTGTGAAACACCCGTGCACCCCCGCCGTTAAAAACCGTGCTAAAACTAGCAGACGGCGTAGTCCTGAGGCTCGCGGCCGTAGTAGGCGTCCAGGTAGAGCTCCTTGATCTCGCTCATGAGCGGGTAGCGCGGGTTAGCGCCGGTGCACTGGTCGTTGAATGCCTGCTCGGTCATCTCGTCGAGGGTGTCGAGGAAGTACTGCTCGTCAACACCGTAGTCGGCGATGGTCTTCTTGACGCCGATGAAGTCCTTGAGCTCCTCGAGCTTCGTGATGAAGTTCTCGAAGACCTCCTTGTCGTCCTTGCCCTCGATGCCGCAGTACTTGGCCATCTCGGCATAGTTGTGCAGCGCGTTGGGGTAAGGATACTGAGAGAAAGTACCCATCTTGACGGGAGCCTCGGCGGCGTTGTAGCGCATGACGCGGGTCAGGATGACGGCGTTTGCGAGGCCGTGGGGCAGGTGATGGAAAGCGCCGAGCTTGTGGGCCATGGAGTGGTTGAGACCCAGGAAGGCGTTGGCGAAGGCCATACCGGCCATGCAGGAGGCGTTGTGCATCTCCTCGCGGGCATGCGGATCCTTGGCGCCGTTCGTGAAGCTGGAGGGCAGGTTCTCGAAGACGAGCTTAGCAGCGCGCTCGGAGAGGCCCTTGGTGTAGTCGGAAGCCATGATGGAGACGTAGGACTCGATGGCGTGGGTCATGACGTCGATGCCGGAGGCAGCGGTCAGGCCGCGCGGGGCGGTCATGCAGTTGTCGGCGTCGACGATAGCCATGTTGGGGAGCAGCGCGTAGTCGGCGAGCGGCCACTTGATGCCGGTCTCCTTGTCGGTGATGATGGCGAACGGCGTGCACTCGGAGCCGGTACCCGAGGAGGTCGGGACGGCGACGAAGTAGGCCTTCTTGCCCATCTCGGGGAAGGTGAAGATACGCTTGCGGATGTCCATGAAGTCCATGGCCATGTCCTCAAACTTGCACTCAGGGTGCTCGTACATCATCCACATGATCTTGCCGGCGTCCATAGCGGAGCCACCGCCGACGGCGATGATGACGTCCGGCTCAAAGAGAGCCATCTGCTTGGCGCCGCGACGTGCGCACTGCAGCGACGGATCGGGCTCGACGTCGTAGAAGCAGTCGTGGGCGATGCCCATCTCGTCGAGCTTGGCCTCGATGGCGCGGGTGTTGCCATTCTTGAAGAGGAACTGGTCGGTGACGATGAAGGCACGCTTCTTGCCCATGACGTTGCCCAGCTCGTCGAGGGCGACGGGCGTGGAACCCTTCTTGAAGTAGACCTTCTCGGGAGCGCGGAACCACAGCATGTTCTCACGGCGCTCGGCCACAGTCTTAACGTTGATCAAGTGCTTCACCCCAACGTTCTCGGAGACGGAGTTGCCGCCCCAGGAGCCGCAGCCCAGGGTCAGAGACGGCTTCATGCCAAAGTTGTACAGGTCACCGATGCCGCCGTGCGAGGACGGGGTGTTGATGACGATACGGCAGGCCTTCATGACGTGCTCGAACAGGCTGATCTTCTCGGCCTGGGCGGGGTGCACGTACAGAGAGGCGGTGTGGCCCGGGCCACCGGCGAGCACCAGGTGCTCGGCCTTGTCGACGGCCTCCTGGAAGTCCTTGGCGTGGTACATGGCCAGGACCGGGGAGAGCTTCTCGTGGGAGAACTCCTCCTTGGCGGGGTCGGTGGAGGTGACCTCGGCGATCAGGATCTTGGTCTTGGCGGGAACCTCGATGCCGGCGAGCTCGGCGATCTTGGCGGCAGCCATGCCGGGGATGCGGTGATCGAGGGCGCCGTTCTTGAACATGGCGGCACGCAGGGCCTCCATCTCGGCACCCTGCTTGACGAAGTAGCAGCCGCGCTTCTGGAACTCGGCCTTAACCTGGTCATAGATGCTGTCGATGACAGTCACGGACTGCTCGGAAGCGCAGATCATGCCGTTGTCGAAGGTCTTGGAGTGGATGATGGAGTTGACGGCGAGCAGCACGTCGGCGGTGTCGTCGATGACGACCGGGGTGTTACCGGCGCCAACGCCCAGGGCGGGCTTGCCCGAGGAGTAAGCGGCCTTGACCATGCCCGGGCCACCGGTGGCGAGGATGATGTCGACGTCGCGCATGACCATGTTAGTCAGCTCGATGGAGGGGACATCGACCCAGCCGATGATGCCTTCGGGGGCGCCGGCCTTGACGGCGGCGTCAAGCACGAGCTTGGCGGCGGCGATGGTGCACTTGGCGGCAGCCGGGTGCGGGGAGATGATGATGGCGTTGCGGGTCTTCAGGCAGATCAGCGTCTTGAAGATCGCGGTGGAGGTGGGGTTGGTCGTCGGGATGACGGCGCCCACGATGCCGATGGGCTCGGCGATCTTGGTGATGCCGTAAGCCTCGTCGCGCTCCAGGACACCACAGGTCTTGGTGTTCTTGTAAGCGTTGTAGATGTACTCTGCGGCGTAGTGGTTCTTGATGACCTTGTCCTCAAGAACGCCGCGGCCGGTCTCCTCGATGGCCATCTTCGCCAACGGGATACGAGCCTTGTTGGCGGCCATGGCGGCCTCATAGAAGATCTTGTCGACCTGCTCCTGCGTGTACGTAGCAAAAAGCGCCTGAGCCTCTCGCATCTGAGCGAGCTTAGCCTCAAGCGCCTCTACGTTGTCCACAATTGCGGGAGTAGTGTTTTCCGGTGACTTTTTCACCATTTTTGTCTCCTTGCGATCGGAGATTTACCCTACGCCTTGCATGATAGCAAGAAATTATTCGGTGAACGGTAAGATTCCCGTAAAAGGCACACTAAAACGCTTCAATAAACTGAAACGCTTTAACTAAAACTATCTGCCTGCTGCATCGCCCCGCTCATTGGGGACAGACTCTCATGAGTATTTCAATGGGAAAACGGGACATCTGTTTGATAATCGCTATTCGCGGGTCGCGGTTGAGTCGGACACACAGGCGGTGCAGCTACTCGATTACATCCATTTCAATCCCGTGTAAGGTGCGTCCGACTCGCTCGAGGCGTACCGTTAGTTACAAGGCATACCAGCTGCGCTATGATCCCTTTGACATCTGCAAACCCTCATATAAGTCTGTCCCCAATGAGCGCCCAATGAGCACAAAAAAGCGCCCTCCGTAGGGGAGGACGCCTTTGGTAAGTTCTATATGAACGCGAGGTCTTTGACCCGGAGAGTCCGAGGTACTTGTTGGTAAGACCTTATTTAGGAGCGCGCAACCTTGCCAGACTTGAGGCAGGTGGAGCAAACGTTCATCTTGCGACGGTGACCATCGACGACAACGTAGACGCGCTGGATGTTGGGGCGGAACTTACGGTTGGTGACGCGGTGAGAGTGGCTGATGGAGCGACCGGCAACGGGGTGCTTACCGCAAACTTCGCAAACTTTGGACATAACTGACCCTCCTTGGGCGACAAACGAACATGTCGCGTTAACAAACAAGCCTGAACTATAGCACAGAAGTCGCTCCCTGTGCGCAATCTACACAGAGATATTCCTCTTTTGGCGATAGTGCCCACGCCACGGCCCTGGACGTAGATCCGATTTGCGTGCAGCAGAGGGGATTATGCCAGCTCGTGCGTGCGTTTTCAAGCTCGTCCCACAAATATATATAGGTTTATGGAGCATTGGGCTCCGTTTACGGATTGCTCTGTATTTATGCTCGCAATTAAGCTCGAGGTTGGCTACACTATCCCTTGACCATTAAAGGGGTACGAGATACCCACATGGAATTACATAGCTGCCATGCGAGCAGCCTTTCCTGTGGGTGTCTGGTCCGCTTTAAGCGGTCGGGCATCTATTTTTTTGACTGTGTCAGCAGTCAAGACATGTGAGGAAGGAGATCGATGGGCACGACTTCCCCCAAGGCGGTCATCATGGACGAGACCGCCGTCAATCGAGCGATGACCCGCATCGCGCACGAGATTCTCGAGCGCAACGAGGGCTGTGAAGACCTCGCTCTGGTCGGCATCGTCACGCGCGGCGACCTTCTGGCAAAGAAGCTCGCCGAGGCGATCAAGGAGATCGAGGGTGTCGACGTTCCGCTCGGCAGCCTGGACATCAGCTTCTATCGCGATGACTATGCGACCAATTTCGCTCCCGCGATCCATGCTACCAACATTCCCTTCAGCGTCGACGGCAAGCGTGTCGTGCTGGTGGACGACATCCTGTACACGGGTCGCACCATCCGCGCCGCTCTGGACGCCGTTATGGACCTGGGTCGTCCGAGCCGAGTCGAGCTGGCAGTTCTCGTTGACCGCGGTCACCGCGAGCTCCCTATCTCGCCGGACTTTGTCGGCAAGAACGTTCCCTCGTCGCACGAGGAGAACGTGCACCTATATATGAAGGAAGTCGACGGCCGTACCGCTGTCGAGATCAACGACGTCGCGCCGGGTTCCCACGTGGGCTCCGCGCCGCTGGGAGGTGAGTAGTACCGTGGCGTTTAATCATAAGCACCTGATCGACATTACCGAGTACTCCGAAGAGGACATCAAGCTCATCCTCGAGACCGCCAAGGCGTTCTCCGAGGTCAACGAGCGTGCCATCAAGAAGGTCCCCACGCTCAAGGGCAAGACCATCGTCAACATGTTCAACGAGCCCTCGACGCGTACCCGCAGCTCCTTCGAGCTCGCCGAGAAGCGTCTTTCGGCCGACAGCCTCAACTTTGGCGGCTCTTCGACCTCTACGGTCAAGGGCGAGAGCCTCGTCGACACCGTCGAGACCCTCAACGCCTATAAGATCGACTGCATCGTCGTGCGTGATAAGCACGCCGGCGCGCCCTACATCGTCACGCAGAACTCGCCCGCGAGCGTCATCTGCGCCGGTGACGGCAAGCACAACCACCCCACGCAGGCTCTGCTCGACCTGTATACCATCTGGGAGCACAAGGGTGACTTCCACGGTCTGAAGGTCGCCGTCGTCGGCGACATCTCCCACTCCCGCGTTTGCGGCTCGCTGATCCCCGCGTTGAAGATCATGGGCTGCGAGACCTACGCCGTCGCCCCCGGCACGCTGCTGCCGCCGGCGCCCGAGGTTCTGGGCTGCGACCACGTGACGAGCGACCTCGATTCCGTCCTGCCCGAGCTGGACGTCGTCTACATGCTGCGTGTACAGCAGGAGCGCCTCGAGGGTGCCCCGTTCCCGACCATTCGCGAGTACCACAAGCTCTTCGGCCTTACCAAGGATCGTGAGAAGCTCATGAAGCCCGACGCGATCATCTGCCACCCGGGCCCCATCAACCGCGGCGTCGAGTTCGACTCCTATATGGCCGACCACCCGCAACGCTCCGTCATCCTGGAGCAGGTCTACGCCGGTATCTGCGTGCGTATGGCTATCCTGTATCTGCTGCTTGGAGGTGCCGATAATGGCCTTGCTTCTTAAGAATGCCCACGTCGTCGACCCGTCCGTCGAGCTTGACGGTGTCGTTGACGTCCTGATTGACGGCGACAAGATCGCCGAGGTCGGCGAGAA
>DBEZQF010000173.1:0-11817 GCA_048254795.1 Collinsella sp.
AGCGGGGACGGGGTGATGCGGGCTAGCATGCGGATGCGTCTCCCTTCTGGCCGAGGCCCTCGGCAATGAGTTCGTGGAAAGTGGAAAGCGGCGTGCGGTCGATGCTGCAGCGGCCAATGCCGTGCGGAATCACCAGGTCGATGGTGTCGCCCGCGCGCTTCTTGTCGTGGAGCGCCTCGGCAAAGACGGCATCGGCGGAAAGCTCGCAGCGAGTCTTGAGGCCGTGGCGGGCGCAGAGTTCCTCAATACGACCGGGCAGTGCAGCATCGCAGACGCCGTGCAGGGCCGCGGCGCGCGTGATGATGCCCATGCCGATCGACACGCAGTTGCCGTGTCCGAGCTCAAAGTGCTCGCAGGCCTCGACGGCGTGTCCGGCGCTGTGTCCAAAGTTAAGGAGCTTTCGCTGGTTGGTCTCGCGCTCGTCGGCGACGACCACGGCGCGCTTGATGTCGATATTGCGGGCGATGATGAGCGCTACGCGGGCCACATCGCGGTTGAGCAGCTCCAGCGTGAGCGGGGTCTTCTCCAGCTCGGCGAAAAGCTCCGGGTCGGCGATCACGGCGTGTTTCACAACCTCGCCGCAGCCGTCGGCGAACTGCTCGGGCGTGAGGGTGGCCAGGCACCCCACGTCAGCGATAACCACGCTCGGCTGCCAAAAAGCGCCGGCCAAGTTCTTGCCGGCAGCCAGGTCGATGGCGGTCTTGCCGCCCACCGACGAATCCACCATGGCGAGCAGGCTCGTCGGGATTTGCACAAACTTGCAGCCGCGCATGTAGGTGGCGGCCACAAAGCCCGCCACGTCGCCCACGACACCGCCGCCGAGTGCCACAATCACGTCGGAGCGCGAAAGCTCGTGCTCGGCCACAAACTCCAAAATGGCAACATAGGTTTCGGCGCGCTTATGGGCTTCGCCGGCCTCGAAGGTGCAGATGCTCACCTCGTAGCCTGATGCCTCTAGGCTCTGCTTAACGGGCATCTGGTAGAGCGGGCCCACGTTGGTGTCCGTCACGATGACGGCCTTGGTGCCGCCGGCAGTGGCGCGCACGAGCGGTCCCGTCTGCTCCAGCAAAAACGTGCCAACATGCACCTGGTAGGGGCGTGCAGTGTCGATATCGATGGTAATCGCCATAAGCTATGGTCCTTTCGACCTGGCGTGATAGGTGGTCTAGTGGGAGGCCTCGTCGTCGAGTGCGCGCTTAATGCGGTCGCCCTCGGCAAGGAGATTCTCCAGATAGCGCTGGTCGCGGTCCTTAAGGGCGCGGCTGTAGGCGCCGAGCGATTCGATCAGATGGTCGATCTCGAAGGCAAGCGCATCGGCGTCGTCGATCATGAGCTCGGACCACATCTGAGGATTGAGGTGCGCCACACGGGTGAGATCGCGGTAGCTACCGGCCGAAAAGCCGTGGTGGACCTGGGCAGTGGGGCTCTTGACGTAGGCGTTGGATACCACGTGCGCAAGCTGGCTCGTGAAGGCGATGACGCGGTCGTGCTCGGCGGCGCTGGTCACGCTGAACTTGCCAAAGCCCAAGGGGCGCACCATCTCGCGCACCTGGCCCAAAAGCTCCAGCTTAAGTGCATCGTCCACCGCGGGCGGCACGAGCACGAGCGGCGCGCCCTGGAACAGGTCGGCGCGGGAGTGCGCATAGCCCGAGTACTGCGTGCCTGCCATGGGGTGCGCGCCCACAAAGTAAAAGCCGTTCTCGCGGGCAAGCTCAAAGGCGCGCTCGCACACGATGCCTTTGACGCCCACCGTGTCGATCACCACGGGGCCCATGATGGCGTCGGTGTCGGTGGCGTCGGCGAGCGCCTGGGCGTGCGCCTCGAGCCACTCGATGCATGCCTCGGGATAGCAGGCCAGGACGATGATGTCGCATTCGCCGAGTGTCTTATCGTTGAGCTCTCCGGCGACAGTGCCCATGCTGGCGGCCGTCATGACATCGTCATCGGGGTCCCAGGCCAGCACGCGGACGCCTGCCTGTGCATAGCCGCGGGCAAAGCTGCCGCCGATGAGGCCAAGGCCGACGATGCCGGCGCACTTGGGGCCGCCCTGGTTAACGCGCGCGTTTCTCACCGTACCCATGGCTACTCCATGGTCTCTTGGCAGACAACCTCGCGGATGGCTCGGATGCGGCGCATGGTGTCGTCGAACTGATCGGGGGTGAGGGCCTGGGCGCCGTCGGACCAGGCGCGGCTCGGCTCGTCGTGGACCTCGATCTCCAGGCCGTTGGCACCGCAGGCGGTCGCAGCGAGCGCCATGGGCTCAACGTAGCGGGTGTAGCCGGTGGCGTGGCTGGGGTCGGCGACGACGGGCAGGTGCGACAGGTGGTGCAGCACCGGCACGGCGTTGAGGTCGAAGGTGTTGCGGGTGCGGGTCTCGAAGGTGCGGATACCGCGCTCGCACAGGATGACGTTGTCGTTGCCCTCGCTCATGATGTACTCGGCGGCCATGAGCAGCTCGTCGATCGTGCCGGACATGCCGCGCTTAAGCAAGATCGGAGTCTGTGTCTTGCCGACCTCCTTGAGCAGAGGGAAATTCTGGGCGTTGCGGGCGCCGATCTGCATGACGTCAATCTTCTTGTCCAAGAAGACCTGTACGTCGCGTGGGTCCATGATCTCGGTGACGATCGGCATGTCGAGCTCGGCAGACGCCTCGCACAGCAGGTCGAGGCCGGCGGGGCCCATGCCCTGGTAGGCGTAGGGGGAGGTGCGGGGCTTGTAGGCACCGCCGCGCAGCATCGTGGCGCCGGCGGCCTTTACGCGGCGTGCGATGCGGATGAGGTTCTCGCCCTCGACGGAGCAGGGGCCGGCGATGACTTGGAACTGGTCGCCGCCGATTTTGACGCCGTGGCCGCAGTCGATGACGGAGTCCTCGGGGTGGAACTTGCGATTTGCGCGCTTGAACGGCTCGGAGACGCGCTGCACGCGCTCGACGACATCCATGGACTCGAGCAGGAACGGGTCGATCTTGGTCGTATCGCCCACCAGGCCGATGATCGTCTCGTTCTCGCCGCGCGAGACATCGGTCTTCAGCCCCTTTTTCTCAATCCAGCTGACGATATGGCTTACGGCATCGTCGCTGGCGCTCTGCTTTAAAATTGCAATCATGGTGTGCCTCTCACCTCGATGGATAACTTTTGCAAAAACGGCCCGCATCGCGAGCCGTGTATATATGGTGCATGAGAGTTTATACTATCTGACTCGCTTTTGCCTTCTAAAGTGGGCCGTTGCGGCTCGTCTTCCTCGGAATTGCAAAGCTTTTTCTTTTATTTTGATAGCCCGTGGTGCACTTGGGTATAATGCCAAACGTTGGCCCTATTAGCTCAGGGGATTAGAGCGTCTGCCTCCGGAGCAGAAGGCCGTTGGTTCGAATCCAACATGGGGCACCATCGAACGTAAGACCGTCCGAACCTCGCATGGTCCGGGCGGTTTCTTATACCGACGCGACGTGATGGGACGTGGTATGGCAGCAACGGATATCGAGCGCGGACTCTCAACCGCCGAGGTCGAGGAGCGTATCGCCGCCGGTAAAATCAACCGCAACATGGAACTCAAGACCAAGTCGGTCAAAGAGCTCATCATCGAGAACCTCTGCACGCTGTTCAATTTGATCAACGTGATCTTGGCTTTCCTGGTCATTTTGACCGGTTCATTTAAGAACCTGACGTTCCTGTTTGTGGTGTTCCTCAATACCGCTATTGGCGTCATTCAATCCATGCGGTCCAAGAAGATGGTCGATAAGCTCACGCTGCTGACCTCTAAGAAGGCCATCGCGGTGCGCGACGGTGCCGAGGTGGAGCTCGACTTGGACCAGATCGTGCTCGACGACATCATCCGCCTGGGGCGCGGCGACCAGATTCCCGCTGACGCCGTGGTGGTTTCGGGCGAGGCGCTCGTGAACGAGAGCCTGCTGACGGGCGAGAGCGACCTTATTAAGAAACAGCCCGGCTCCGAGCTCATGAGCGGCAGTTTTATCGACTCGGGCCTGCTGCGCGCCCGCGTGATCCATGTCGGCGCCGACAACTACGTGGCCAAAATTAATAACGAGGCCAAATACGTCAAAAAGGTCAATTCCGAGATCATGAACGCGCTTAACACCATCGTGCGCTTTGCGAGCATCATCATGATCCCGCTCGGTTTGGCGTTGTTTGCCTCGAGTGTGAGCGAGCTGTGGGATGCCGCGGGAACCCCGGGCGATAGCGCACTTTCGTGGTGCTTCTCCGAGCTGTTGGCTGGTCATGTGCCTTCGTCGGCGCTGCTGTTCACGGTGGGCGCCCTGCTGGGCATGATCCCGCAAGGCCTGGTGCTTCTGACCTCGTCGGTGCTCGCCATCGCCACGGTGCGCCTGGCTCGCCGCAAGGTGCTGGCACAGCAGCTCTACTGCATCGAGACGCTCGCTCGCGTCGACGTGCTGTGCCTGGACAAGACGGGCACCATCACGTCGGGCCGCATGGAGGTCGAGGGCACGTATCCGCTGCCGGTTGAGGGCGTGAGCCTAGGCGCCGGCTCGGACGCGGCGGCTGTTCCCGTCGATACCACGGTGCTCGATTTTGCGCTGGCTAACGTGGCGCGTGCGACTTCGGCCGATGCCAACGAGACCTGCCAGGCGCTGCTCAACTATTACGCCGACCGTCCGGTCGAGGTGTCTGAGCCGCTGTCGGTCATTCCGTTCTCGTCCTCCAAAAAGTGGAGTGGCGCGTCGTTTGCGCAGGGCTCCTATGTGATGGGTGCGGCGCAGTTTGTGCTCTCTGATCGTGTGTTTTCGCAGGTCGAGAACCGTGTCGCCGAGCTTGCCGATACCTGCCGCGTGCTCGTGGTGGCGCGCGTGGACGGCTTTACGCCCGATGGCGATATGGTGGGCGAGGCCGAGCCCGTGGGCTTTGTAACCATCCGCGACGAGATTCGTACCTCGGCGGCCGAGACTATTGGCTACTTTAACGAGCAGGGCGTGACCCTCAACGTGATCAGTGGCGACGACCCGCGTACGGTGTCGTCGATCGCGCGCGTGGTGGGCGTGCCGGGGGCGGACGCCTATGTAGACGCCGCGACGCTCGATACGCCGGCCAAGCTCGATGCCGCAGTGGACCGCTACCATGTCTTTGGTCGTGTGACCCCGCAGCAGAAGCGCGAGCTCGTGCAGGCGCTCAAGCGCCGCGAGCACACCGTGGCCATGACGGGCGACGGCGTCAACGACGTGCTGGCGCTTAAGGAGGCCGACTGCTCCGTGGCCATGGCAGCCGGCTCCGATGCCGCGCGTAACGTGGCCGAGATCGTACTTGTCGACAACGACTTTGCCTCGATGCCCGCCGTGGTGGCCGAGGGCCGTCGCTCCATCAACAACCTGCAGCGTTCGGCCTCGCTGTTCCTGACCAAGACGCTGTTTTCGATGGGCCTGGCGGCGCTGTGCATCGCGCTGCCGCCGTACCCCTTCGAGCCCATCCAGATGACGCTCATTAACTTCTTCTGCATCGGCGCGCCGGGCTTTGTGTTGAGCCTGGAGCCCAACAATGCTCGCGTGAAGGGTGCGTTTTTGACCAACGTACTCAAGCGTGCACTGCCGGCGTCGATTGCGGTCATTTTGGCTGCGGCGCCCGATATCTTTGTGGCGCGCGTGTTTGGCTTTAGCCAGCTCACGCTGTCTACGATGTGCCTGCTTACGTCGTGCGCGGTGAGCGTCAGTCTGATCTGGCGCATCTCGCAGCCTCTCACGCCCTTGCGTGTGGTGCTCTTTGTGTTTGTAGTCGCCGGCATCTTGGTGGGCGTTATCGGATTCCCGGAGCTGCTGTCCATTGCCAACCTGTCGATGGGCCAGATGGTTATCTTGGCTGTCATCGTGGTCTTTACCTGCTCGGTGTTCTTTAAGCTCGCCACGATGATGGATTCGCTCAAGCCGCGTCGTCGTCATGCCGCAACTGGTTTTGGCCGCGGCGTGCGCGTCCGCCTGGGTCGCGGTGGCGGCAAGGTGAGCTCGACGGGTTCGACGGCCGAGCGTTTTGCCAAGCGCTTCGCCGCCGACATGGCGCAGCGCCGCGAAGATCGCACCGTTCGCGAGGCCGAGGCCCGCGCGCTCGAGGGCGTGACCCAGGCCCAGCCCAAGAAAAAGAGGAGTGCCGGAGCCAAGCGCTCTCGCGTGACCAAGTCCGCCCAAGGCATCAAAGTCTCGATGCCAAGCAAAAAGAAGAAGTAACTACGCGCTCTGCCGATGTTGAATTGGTGCCTTGCTCCTGTGGGGCCGTGGCGATGTTATGCTCTAACCTCGATTGTTTGAATTGCTTCGAAAAGAGGATGCCGTGATCTGCCCGCATTGCCTTAAGACTATCGAGGACGGCGCCTCGTTCTGCCCCTACTGCAACGCCTATGTGGGTCCGGGCGATGGCCCCGAGCACACTGAGTTCGTGTTCTGTGAGGGCTGCGGTGCCCGTCTTTCTCCGCATGATCGTACGTGCCCCAAATGCGGACGCCCCGCTCCGGGTATCCTCTCCGAGGACGCGGCCGCATCCGACCTGGCAGCGGGCCGCACGGCGGGCTTTCCGCGCCTAACGCAAGAGCAGATCGATACCGAGGTGCCGCATGCGCCGACCTCTGCCGCTGCGGTGCTTTCGGACGCCGCTGACCCCAATGAGACCTGCGTGCTGCCGGCTTTCGATAAGGATTTCGGTATCCCCAAGGTCGATATTCCCACGCCCGTTTCCCTGCATGACGATGCTCAAAAAGCCAAGCGCAAGGTGCATTCCGACGAGGACGCCTATCACAAGCACAAGCGTCATATCCCCAAGCCGCTCATCGTCATCGCGGTCCTTGCCGTCGTTTGCGGCGGTGCCTATTGGTTCGTGACGACCGATCCCATGGGTGTCATGCCTGGCTTCTACGACCAGTTTGGCCAAGCTGCACAAACCACCTTCCCCACGCGCCAAAAAGGCGAGGCGACTGAGGACGATACCAAGCAAGACGATTCTGCCGAGGTGGTCCAGGAAGAAACCGTGCTCACCGATGATCAGCTCTATACCAGGCTCGACGGTCTGTATCAGACCATCGTGTCCTACGGTGACGAGGACCAGATCGGCGAGGTCATCGATTCCTTTAACAACGGCTATCTCCGAACGCCGCTGTCCACCCGTCAGGAGCTGTCGCAGAGTGCCTACGCCCTGCGTGACCAGATTAAAAAGACGCAAGATGAGCTCAGCAACCTTAAGTACCAGGACGATACGGTCTATGCGGACGACATTGCCCACTTAAAGCAGCTTGCCGAGTGGATGTATGAGCGCGTCGACGTGATCTGCCAGAGTTGGGACATCTCGCTGGCCATTCCCGATGGCGAGTCGATGAGTTCTCACCAAAGCGAGATCCTGGCGCCCATCGCTCAGAGTGGCAACAGCGCGCTTAATCAGTACGACGCCAACGTGGGCTCCTGGAAGCCGCAGCAGCGTTCCTAAAATTAGTTCGCCATAGTCGGTATAACCTACGTGCGCAATTGATGTAAGCGCATGCTTATTGCTACAATTCGTACAAATATGCTTTAAACGCACGAGGAAGGAACCGCATGTTTGGTTTTAAGAAAGAGCTCTACACGCCCGAGTATCAGCTTGCCGGCGACGAGTGCGCCGTTATCGAGACGTCGAAGGGTACCATCAAGGTCAAGTTTGACGGCGAGGGCGCTCCCATTCATGTCGCGAACTTCTGCGAGCTTTCTACGATGGGCTTCTATGATGGCCTTAAGTTCCATCGCTATGTGCCCGGCTTTGTCATTCAGGGCGGCGACCCCAATACCCGCGATATGTCCGGCGCCGACGTCGCTGCCGGTCTTGAGGGCCCCGACGGCATGCCCGGTACCGGTGGTCCCGGCTACTGCATCAAGGGCGAGTTTGCCACCAATCCGCGCAACAGCCATGTCGATGGTGCCCTTGCCATGGCACGCTCCATGGACCCCGATTCCGCGGGTTCGCAGTTCTACTTCTGCCTGGGTGCCCAGCATAACCTCGATTCCGGTTACACCGTCTTTGGTACCACGGTCGAGGGTCTCGATGTGATTTCGCAGCTGCGTGCCGGCGACGAGATCGTCCATGTCGAGATCGTTCACGAGTAAAGGGGACTTCCTTGAATAGCCAGCTGATCCAACAGGGCCGCGCCGCTTACCGCGCGGGTGATTTTTCCGCTGCAGCCCAGATGCTTGGGGCGGCAAAGACTCCCGATGAGATTATGGGCGAGGCCGATCACCTCCGTGGCAACGCCTTGATGCACCTGGGCATGTATGCCGAGGCCGCCGAGGCCTATGCCGCCGCCCTCAACGACGGTACCTACGGCAAGCGCGGCGCGCTGCTCACCAACCGCGGCAAGGCGCTCGCCGCCGTGGGCGACTACACGACGGCCGCTCAGGCGTTCTCTGCCGCTACGCAGGATGCTTCCTATGCCACGCCGTTCAAGGCCTATCTGGGCCTGGGTAACGCGCTGTTCCAGTCAGGCGACTATGCCAACGCGGGTACTGCCTTCCGTCAGGCTGCCATCGACGGCGCCAATCCGGCTCCTGCCGCCGCACTTGGCGAGCTCGGTTGTTGCTTCATTAAGCTTGGCCGTCCGGCGGATGCCGTGGAGACCTACCGCACGGCTATCGACTTTGCCGGCCCCCGCGACGACACGCGTGCGCTCAACGCCGGCATGGGTCAGGCACTTTCTGCCGCCGGCCGCCCCTCCGACGCACTCGACGCCTTTAACGCCGCTACTGCCGATGGCATCTACCAGCTCACCTCCGAGCAGGCCGATGAGCTTGCCCGCGTGCATGATTCGCTTGCCGCACTGTCTGCCCAGACGGCTATGGCCACGGCTCCGGCGCCCGCGATGGACGCTCCTGCCGTCGATCCGCTCGATCCTACGGGCGCGACCGGTCAGTTTATGCCCGATCCCTCGGACACCGGCTTCTTTACGCTGTCCGAGTCCGAGATGGTCCAGCAGGACCGTCAGGATCGTAAGCAGGCCAAGGTCCGTCGTCGCCATCGCCACACGGGTCTCAAGGTCTTCATCGTGCTGCTTCTGCTCATTTTGATTGCTGCGGGCGGTCTGGGCTTTGCCTACACGCGCGGCTTTGGCTTCCCCTCGCAGGAGTCGGTTATCACCGATCTGTTCCAGGCTGCCGGCGACGGTGACACCGCAAAGGCCGAGTCTTGCCTGGCCTCGAGCCTGTCCGAGGACGCCAAGTCGATGATCATCTCCTCGATTCCGCAGGGCGCCACCGTGTCCGTCGAGGGCATGGATCAGTCCATGACCGAGACGACCGCTAAGGTGAAGGCATCGCTGTCCAAGGGCGGCGAGCAGGAGTACACCGTCAAATTCGTGCGCTCCGACAACCATATCGGCTGGGCCGTTTCCTCGCTCGATATGGATTTCTCGGCTGCTGACAACCAGTAGTGACCTTATGGGATTTAGCTTTGCCCGGCGCTTCACCGCAAGTGAGGTGCCGGGCTTGCGCTAGTATCATGAGCTAGTAGTTTTCCAGCAATCATCCAACACATCAGGAGTTGCGTTGTTTTCTTTGATGGATATGTTCTTCGGTAGCTATGCGGGCGATCTTGCCATCGACCTCGGCACCGCAAATACGCTTGTCTCCGTGCGCGGCAAGGGCATCGTCATTCGCGAGCCCTCCGTCGTCGCCATCGACAAGAACGACGAGCGCATCCTGGCGGTCGGTATCGAGGCAAAGCGCATGCTTGGCCGTACGCCCGGCAACATCGTGGCCGTTCGTCCCCTGAAGGACGGCGTCATCGCCGACTTCGATGTTACCGAGGCCATGCTTCGCTACTTTATCGACAAGGCGTCCGAGAAGCGCTATCCGTGGACCCCGCGTCCGCGCGTTGTCGTCTGCGTTCCCTCCGGCGTCACGTCGGTCGAGAAGCGTGCCGTATTTGAGGCCACGATCCAGGCTGGCGCTCGCCAGGCCTACCTGATCGAAGAGCCCATGGCTGCCGCTATCGGCGCCGATCTGCCCGTCGAGGAACCCACCGGCTCCATGGTCATCGACATCGGCGGCGGTACCACCGAGGTTGCCGTTATTGCTATGGGCGGCATCGTCGTCTCGCAGTCCATCCGTATTGCCGGCGACGAGTTCGATCAGGCCATCCTCACGCACGTTCGCGATGCCTACAACTTGGCCATCGGCGAGCGTACGGCAGAGGACATCAAGATCAAGGTCGGCTCCGCCGTGCCGCTCAAGGACGAGCTCGACGTCGAGGTTAACGGCCGCGACGTGATCACCGGTCTGCCCAAGACCGTGCGCATCGAGAGCGAGGAGATTCGTCGCGCACTCAACAAGCCGCTCGACGAGATGGCCAAGGCCGTCAAGGACGCGCTCGACGCTACGCCTCCCGATCTTGCCTCGGACCTTATGTACTACGGCATTTTGCTGACCGGTGGCGGCGCGCTGCTGCGCGGTCTCGACGTGCGCCTGCGCGATGAGACCGGCGTTTCGGTCAACGTCAGCCCCACGGCGCTCGATAACGTTGTTAACGGCTGTGCCCGCGTGCTCGAGGCCAATGCGTTTGATGGCGGCTTCGTCCAGACCAATGCTTAATTTCCAAAAGGTGGATTCCATTTGGCACGATCTTCGGGTTTCTCCACAAATCTGAATACCAAGCGACAATCAACGGGTATGCGCCCGTTGATTGTTTTCAGCCTGATTTCGGTGTTGCTGCTCACGTTTTACATCCGCGAGGGCGAGGCAGGGCCGATTCATGCCGTGCGTTCGGGCGTAACGACGATTACCTCTCCGGTGCGCTTTGTGGGCTCGGCTGTGGCGGCTCCCTTCAATGCGATTGGCAACGTGTTCTCTAACCTAACGGCGTCGCAGGACACGCTCGACGAGCTCAAGAAGCAAAACGAGGAACTGACCTCTAAGGTCGCCGAGCTTTCTGAGGCTCAAAAGACTGCCGAGCGCCTGGAGGGCCTGGTCGGGCTGCAATCGACCTACAACCTCAAATCGACCGCAGCTCGTATCGTTGGTGCCTCCGGCGATGCCTGGACCTCGACCGTTACCATCGACAAGGGCTCTGCCGACGGCCTTACCATCAACATGCCCGTGACGAGTTCTGCCGGTGTTATCGGCCAGATTATCGAGGTATCGGCCAAGACCTCTACCGTGCGCCTGATTGGCGACGAGAACTCGGGCGTGTCCGCCATGGTGCAGGACACGCGCGCCCAGGGTATGCTGCAGGGTCAGGCTGACGGCACGCTGCGTCTTGAGTACGTGAGCGTCGACTCCGATGTTAAGGTTGGCGACATCATCGTGACCTCTGGCATCGGTGGCGTGTTCCCCAAGGGACTTCCGCTTGGCACCGTCTCGTCGGTTGAGAAATCGGCAAACGACGTGTACTACACCATTGTGGTGCGCGCTCAGACCACGGCCGAGAACAACGAGGAAGTGCTGGTCATCACCTCGCTGACCGACGAACAGTCGGCCTCGGATGAGGACGTGAGCACGGCCAACAGCACGCCGCAGGGAACGTCGCGCGATGCTGCGACCAAGACGAAGGACGAGAGCTCGGATGACAGTTCCGACACGTCCGAGACGACCGATTCTGGCTCGAGCGAATAGGGGGCATGTCCATGGATCTACACGAGCAGGGGATGAGCTCCCGCACGTTTGTAATCGCCGCCATTGTGTGTGTGCTGCTGCAGGCAGGCCTGGCACCGCAGATCTCCATTGCGGGAGGTCGCGTCAACTTCATGATTATCCTGGTGTGCCTAAGCGTGTTCTCGGGCGACCCGACCCGTGCCGTCGTGTGCGGTTTTTGCAGCGGCTTGTTTTATGACCTGTCCGCTGCCGTGCCGGTGGGC
>DBEZQF010000174.1:0-2034 GCA_048254795.1 Collinsella sp.
CCCGGCATGCTCGGCATGATCGCCTTCTGGCTGTACTACTGGCTGCTGTCCAAGAAGATCAACCCCATGGTGCTGATTGTGGCCACCATGGTCGTGGGCATCATCGGCGCGTTCTTCGGCGTGCTGGCGTAAGGGCCCGGCCTATTATCTGCCCCCAAGGGAAACGGCGACCCATTGCGGTCGCCGTTTTTTATTACCGAAAGCTAGTTGGAGGTGCTTCGTGATTCGATCTGACAATCCACCCGATAATGGCGTGAGCGGGGCGATGTATCTATTTGGCACGGCGCTCTTGTGGAGTTTTATCGGCATCCTCGTTCGCGCCAATTCGCAGTCAGCTCTTTTGATCGGTGCCGTCACGGCAATATTTATGGCGCTCTTTATCCTGCTCGTCGGCAGGCCCGTCCTTCGCGTCAGCCGTCTTATTGTCCTTGTGGCCGTCTGCAACTTCGTGACGGGCACCACGTTTAACTTTGCCAACCAGCTCACGACGGTCGGCAACGCGATCGTTCTGCAGTACACCTCGATGATTTTCGTTATCGTGTATCAATCGCTCGCAACTCGCACGTTGCCCTCGCCTGCGAAGATTGCCTCCGTGGTGGTTGCTTTTACGGGTATGGGACTTTTCTTTTTAGGTGATTTGAGCGCCGAGGGCATGCTCGGCAACCTGCTTGCCGTCATTTCGGGCGCCACCTTTGGGCTGTGTTTCTTTTTAAACTCTCGCCCCGATGCGTCGCCCATGGTGTCCTCGCTCATCTCCTGCGGCATCTCGATACTGCCGATCGTCTATTTTGCCGGCGACCTAGGCTCCGTGAAACCCTTTGAGTGGGGGCTTATGCTGGTGCATGGCCTTTTTTGCAGCGGCCTTGCGAGTGTGCTGTATGCCAAGGGGATTGCGCGCACCAACGCGTTTGCGGCCAACTTGGTCTGCATGAGTGAGGTCGTGCTCGCTCCCTGCTGGTCGGCGCTCCTCTTTGGCGAGGTCTTTAGCTGGAACGAGTTCTTGGGCGCGGCGATGATCGTTTTGGTGATTGTGGCCAACTTGGCATCCGATGCTTTTGGCGACGGCTTTCTGGTGGCGCTTGTCCGCCATCGAAACAAAGAGCGTGCCTAATGGGATGCGCCTGCCGTTTACGGTAAAAAACACCCCGCTGAGCGACTGGTATTAAATAAGGCGAACCTGCATACCTATAATTGGTATCAAATCATTTGTGCCTGGTATGGGTGTTAGCAGCACGCCAGGTGCGGTTCGGACCGTGTGGTCAAACTCCCGGATTGATATCAATAACGCGCGCGACGGGAGTGACGACGGTTCGAGATTCCTTATTGGGAGGAACTATGCTTGTCCAAGCAATCCTCGTCGGCTTAGTCGGAGCTTTTGGATGTCTCGACTACCAGCTCGGCACCCTCTACGCGTTCCGCCCCATCGTCCTGTGCCCGCTCGTGGGCCTGGTGCTGGGGGACCTGCAGACTGGCCTTGCCGTTGGCGCCAGCCTGGAGTTGCTGTTCATGGGCTCGATCTCCATCGGCGCCTACGTGCCGCCTAACGAAACCGTCGGCGGCGTGCTCGCCTGCGCGTTTGCCATTCAGCTCGGTCAGGGTACCGAGACGGCCATCGCGCTCGCCATGCCCATCGCCGTCCTTGCACTGACGATCGGCAACATTACCAATGCCTTGTTCCCTGTGTTTGTCGATATGGCAGACAAGTTCGCCCTCAAGGGAAACCTCAAAGGCATCTACGCCGTTCATTGGGGAATTGGAATCTGGGGCTGCGTCGAGTACTTCCTGCTGTGCGGCGGCGCCTTCTATTTGGGTTCCGACGCCATCCAGGGCCTGCTCGACTTCATCCCGCCCTTCATCATCGACGGTTGCGGCGTTGCAGCCAACATCCTGCCTGCCATGGGCTTCGCCATGCTCGGCCGCCTGGTGCTCACCAAGCAGCTCGTGCCCTTCTACTTCCTGGGCTTCCTGCTGTGCTCCTACGCCAACGTGCCCGTCCTGGGCGTCGCCCTGATCGCCATCATCATCGGCATCGAC
>DBEZQF010000175.1:0-2840 GCA_048254795.1 Collinsella sp.
CTTGATCGCGGGCATTCTAGCTGACCTGGAGCGCGAGGGCTTTTGCCGAGCCGAGGACGATCGTTGGTTGAGTGTGTAGCCCGCTCAAATCTGAAGAACGGGATTGTAAGGTTTAAATTCGCGGCTTGAGGGCATCCTAAAGACAAGGTCGCTCAAAGCCTATGGGCGGCACGTGTTGAAGGGAAGTACACCTATGGATTTTGAGAACTCTCAGACCAAGAAGAACCTCGAGACTGCTTTTGCCGGTGAGTCCCAGGCACACACCAAGTATCGCTACTATGCATCCAAGGCCAAAAAGGACGGCTACGTTCAGATCTCGAATATCTTTGCCGAGACGGCTGGCAACGAGTCCGAGCACGCCAAGCTGTGGTTTAAGTATCTGCACGACGGTGCCGTTCCGGGTACTCTGGACAACCTGCGCGACGCCGCCGCGGGCGAGAACTACGAGTGGACCACGATGTACGACGAGTTCGCCAAGACCGCCGAGGAGGAGGGCTTTGCCGAGATCGCCGAGAAGTTCCGTGGCGTCGCCGCCGTCGAGAAGGCCCACGAGGAGCGCTACAACAAACTCGTCGAGCGCATCGAGTCGGGCGAGGTGTTTGAGCGCGAGGGCGTGAAGGTGTGGAAGTGCCTGAACTGCGGGCACCTGCACGTTGGTGCCGAGGCGCCTGAGGTGTGCCCGGTGTGTAACCACCCGAAGGCGTACTTTGAGGAGCAGGTGGTGAACTACTAGCGCTTGGCGCTGGCGTGAGCTGGGCCGGGAGGGCCGGACTACCTTCCCTCCTCGCTCACGGCTTCGCAGGGTCGCGTTGAGGGAAGGTAGTCCGGCCCTCCCGGCCCGCTTTGGTTCGTTGCGTGCTCGCTACAGAAAAGCTGATAACTAAGTTTGTGTGCCGCCCCTATCGGGGCGGCACGTTTTTGTATGGGGACTGGTTGGGACGGCACCGTTCATGGGTGGGGTACACTGGGTGGCGACTTTTAGTTTATCTACTACCTGATGGGGTGTTTTTTATGGGCAAGAAGTCTCGGGCTCGGGTTGCTGCGGCCGGAACTCGCAAGGATCCTGGGCGTCGGGTTGCCGAGGGTAAAAAGGCCGATCGTGCTGAGAAGGACAAGAAAGTCGGCGCGCATGCTCATCCTGAGTGGGCGCCTCATTTGAATTCGGCTAGTGAGGATTTGACTGCCAAGTTGTTTACTCTGGTCGAGGTAATTTTGGGCGTGGTGCCCCTTGTGGTTATCGGTTTATTCTTGGCTTCGAAGGACGCCACGAGTGTCGATAAACTCACCGAGGTCTTTTCGCAGGACCCCTCGATGGTGGTCTCGTTTATTTCTGCGTGCTTGCAGCCGTTTGTGGCGTACATGCTGTATATGGTCTACCGCAAATACTGCGAGGGTGATGCGGGCTTTGCCGCCGGTAACCTGATCGGTCTTTTGTGCTCCGAGATCCTACTGCTCAATATCCCAGGCGTCATCGGTATGGGCATCTTGCTGTGGCGTGTTTGGCGCAACGTCGCCCCGCACTTTGAGAGCTGGTTGTTTGAGCGTCGTGCAATGGGCGTGCTGGCAGACATTGCGGGCTCGCTCGTGATTTTAGCCTTGGCGTTTATGTGCGCCACCGCCGCCCGCGGTCTCGCGGGCATGTAGTCTGTCCTCACCGACCACGGAGCGCAGGGCAACTGCTGGTTTCACCGCTCCGGACGTCAGACCCGCGGCGCATCCCTTTCCCTCTCGCTCACGGCTTCGCAGAGTCACGCGAGGCAAAGGCATGCGCCGCGGGTCTGACGACGCGGGCTTGCCAACGAGTTTTGGCTAATAGATTGGTTTGTGTGCCGCCCCTTTGGGGCGGCACTTTTTGTGTGGGGTCCCGGTCTCCACAATTTTCGTCAAGCTTTTGGTTAGATTTTGGTCAGTTGGCGTAAGGGTGGAAGGCCAAAAGATTGCTGGCGAAAAAAGCTCAGAGAAAGTGCTGGTAGGGGAGTTGTTGAGCTTTTCGACAGCTTTTGAGCAAAAGAAACTTTGTGGCTATTGCCGGCGATTGCGTTGTCGCGGTCATGGCGGTGCGGGATGCTGGTCGTAAGCGTCGAACGCTCCGATTTTGGAGGCCAACATGGACCTGTTTCTTGAGACCCCACAGCAACAAGCCGAGCGCATGCTGCGGCAGCAGCGGCGGCTTATAGAGATGCAAATGCAAGGGGTTGCCAACCAGGCGCCCGTGCAAAACGTCGTGCCCGCTGCTGTACCTGCAGCCGTGCCCGGGTGCGAATCGGCACCAGAGGCCTATTCCGTACAGCAAGATTCATATGCGCAGGAGCTCGCGTTCGACAAGCGTCGTGCGCGTCGTCGCCGCGTGGGCCAGCGCCTGCGCACCTTGGCGATGATCGTGCTCATCCCGTTAGGGCTTGCGGCCATCTTTCTGGCGTCGTATGCGCTCACCTGCATCCTCAACGGTGCTTCGCCCGGCGAAGTGCTCCAACATCTGTCAGCCCTCGGCCAGCGCCTAGGCGATGTCATAACAACAATCCGCGCCGGCTGGGAGAGCTAGCGTTTTAGCGCCCGCGGCTCTAAGAGAAATTTGTCTGCAAGGCAGTGAGTGATCCGTGTGTGTGGCGGGGTAAGATTGATCGCGGTTTTGATTGGTGCTCGATTGGGTTTGTTGGGCGGAGTTTATGTCTGCTATTGATATTGTGCTTGTTGTGATTGCCTTGGTGGCGGTGGGGGTTGCTGTGGCTTGCGCCCTCCAGCTCAAGAGCCTGCGTGCCGAGTTGCGGGAGCGTGGCGACAGTAGCGCGGAAACGCTGGCAGCACTCGAGCAGGCCAACAACGCGCTCGATGCCCTGAAC
>DBEZQF010000176.1:0-1977 GCA_048254795.1 Collinsella sp.
GCTCGATACCTGCTATCGCTGCGATCTGCCCCTCACCATCGTGGGCAACGGCTCCGACCTACTCGTCGGCGACAAGGGCATCCGCGGCGTCGTCGTAGCGCTGGGCGAAGGTCTCTCCAACATCACCGTCAACGGCACGCACGTCACGGCGGCAGCCGGCGCGCTGCTTTCCGATGTCGCCGCGGCGGCAGCCGAGGCCGGCCTCACCGGCATGGAGCCCATCTCGGGCATCCCCGGATCGGTCGGCGGTGCCTGCTACATGAACGCCGGTGCCTACGGTGCCTGCATGGCCGATGTGCTGGAGTCCGTGCGCGTCTACAAACCCGCTCGCCAGCTCGACGACGGCACCCGCGGCAGCGGCAATATCATTGAGTTCGATGTCGATGAGCTCAACCTGGGCTATCGCAAGAGCCGCATTGCCGACGACGGCTTCATCGTGCTTTCGGCCACCTTCAATCTCGCTCCGGGCAACGCCGCGATGATCAAGGCCGACATGGACGACTACCGCCAGCGCCGCGAGGACAAGCAGCCGCTCGACATGCCGAGTGCCGGCTCCACTTTCAAGCGCCCCGAGGGCTACTTTGCCGGCAGGCTCATCATGGACGCCGGCCTGCGAGGACACGCCGTTGGCGGCGCGCAGGTAAGCGAAAAGCACTGCGGCTTTATCGTCAACGCCGACCACGCCACCGCCGCCGACGTCGACGAACTCATCCGCGACATCCAAGTCAAAGTCAAAGAGCAGTTCGACGTAGACCTAGAACCCGAAGTCCACCGAGTAGGCGAATTTTTATAAAAAAGAAGGCCCCGAAAGGGGCCTTCACTTTCTTTAATTCAGATAAACCAGTCCGGTGTGTGACATATTGGACCCGAGAGGTCCGTGGCTGCCCGAAAGGCATTAGGTTGATCGCGAGTTCCGCACGAGCCGGAGAGCACTTAATGTGCTCTCCGTGCGAGCAGGACTGTCCGAGCAGGCAACCTAATGCCTTTCGGGCAGCCACGGACCAACTTACTTCAAACCGCAGCTACGACAGCGCAATACCGCCAAGCCAGCCCCAACGCACGCCAGAGCCAGTGCCATAGAAGCTAATAAACGAATCAAGCGACTTAGACGTAATGGCGCCCTCATTGCTCATGACGATGCCGCCGCCAACATAGATGCCCACGTGGCCATAGATCAGACCCGGCATGCCGGTGCCGCTATGCGATGAGTCGGCCACGATCATGCCCACCTGCAGCGCCGAGCGGTCGGAGCTATAGCACCATGCGTTAAACATATCGCACGCGTTACCGCCAAAGTAGCCAACGCCGGCGTTACGGAAGACATTGGTAACCCACGCCGCGCACCAGTTCTGACCCGGCGAAGGCGTGGAGTAGCACGCGTTGACGACGGCCTGCTGTTTGCCCGAGCCGGCATTCTGTTGCGGGGTTCCGGGCGCATACGATCCGCCACCCGAGCTTGAACCACCCGAGTAGGAATTGTTCTTGTTCGCGGCAGCCGCGGCAGCGGCAGCCTTCCTAGCGGCCTCCTCGGCCTGGGCGGCAGCGAGGATCTCGGAATCGCGCTGAGCCATGAGCTCCTTGACGTCGTCGGAAAGACCGTTCAGCACGGTCTGGACTTCTTGCTGCTTGGCCTGCATATCCTGCATCTGAGCCGTCTGCTGGTCCTTGAGTTTCTCCAGGTCGGCCTTTTGTGCTTCGAGCTCGGTCTTCTGTGCGTCGAGCTCAGACTGAATCGTCTGGATATCCTCGATGGCATCGCGGTCACTCTTGTTGATCTTCTCAACGTAATGCGCGTTGGCGACGAGTTCCTCAAACGAGCCAGAGGCCAGCAGCAAAGACAGGATGTTCGTGCCGCCGGACTTGTAGCTGGCGGCCACGCGATCGGAAAGGTCGTTGCGCTTCTTCTTGAGCTCGGCCTTCTTTTCATCGATCTGGGCCTGCGTGTCGTCAATCTTGCCCTGGACATTCTCGATGTCG
>DBEZQF010000177.1:0-9038 GCA_048254795.1 Collinsella sp.
CCTTTCCTTCGAGCGCCTGGGCGAGATCAAGGCTCAGACCGGCGACCTGCCCCTCGTCCTGCACGGTGGCACCGGCATCCCCGAGGATCAGATCAAGAAGGCCATCTCCCTGGGTATCTCCAAGATCAACGTCAACACCGATCTGCAGCTCGTCTTCGCCAAGGGTGTTCGCGAGTACATCGAGGCCGGTAAGGATCAGCAGGGCAAGGGCTTTGACCCCCGCAAGCTCCTCAAGCCTGGTCGCGACAACATCGTTGCCCGCACCAAGGAGCTCATGGAGGAGTTTGGCTCCGTCAACAAGGCGTAAGCGTCGCTAAACTTCCCGTCGGAAGCCCCGTCCCCCTACACTGTTTCCTTTACGCTCACCTGACTTCGCCAGAAGTCGCGCCAAGGAAACAGTTCCGGGGGACGGGGCTTCCTTCGTTTAACGCCGCAGGGTTACGAGTCTGAATTAAGATGGCTACTGGCTTCGCCAGAAGTCGCGCAATGGGAAAAGCTTCGGGTGAACGGGGCCTCCTTCGTTAACTCGCTACAGGGTTACTGGGCTGAATTCATTTTTGAGGTACCGTTTATCGGTGTTGAGGGTTCCTTTATTGGGGCTTTCTTTTTTATCTCGCTACAATGGGCTTCAAGAGTTCTAATGACTTGGAGTTTGGTATGGCTGTTATTAATGTGCTGCCTTCGGATGGGAAGGTCATTGACGAGGGTCCTGTTGGTTGCTCTGTTGATGTTTGCTGTGATGATTTCCGTCATCTCGATATTGGACTGCCGCCCGAGATTCTTCGTCTCAAGGATGCCGGATATTTGACGCAGGCTGTTGCGGCTTGTGATCGTCTTTTGGGGCAGAATCCCGATCCCTCGCTTGCTGCCTGCGTTCGTGCCGAGCGGTATCGCATGCTTGAGACGCCGCTTCATTTTTCGGTGTCGCGCGATCGGGCTATTGCGATGATTCGCGAGGAGTGGCCTGAGTTTACCGAGGAGCAGTTTGACGATCTGATTGACCGTAAGCGTATTGACTGGCGCTTTATCGATGGCGAGCTGTTCGTTCTCGACAACTTCCTCGATTCGCTTCGCGTATATCCCAAAGAGGTTCCCGGCATGCGTCCCGATCCTACGGACGGAATTGCACTGCGCAACGAGATGCTCAAGGAGATGGAGTCACAAAACGGATTGACTCGCGTTATTACGCTTAAGGCGTCCTTGTCTGTCCCCGGCGCTCTAGAGGGGGAGACCGTTCGCGCTTGGCTTCCCGTAGCCGCCACCTGCCGCCAACAGTCTCAGGTCGAGATTCTCGACATGACGCCGGAGGGTGCTGTTGCTCCCGCGAACGCTTCGGCGCGTACCGCCTCGTGGTCTTCTTCGAGTGAGCGCTCATTCTCGGTGACTTATCGTTATCACATCGATGCTGCTTATTGTGATGTCTACGGTGGCACACTTCCGGTTCATCCGCGTATGGACGCGCCTCTGCCCGAGGATATTTCCGAGGACCGTCCGCACATTGCATTTACGCCGTATCTGCAGCAGCTGACGGCCAGCGTTGTTGGCGGACTCGAGGATCCGCTCGATCGCGCCCGTGCTATCTATGATTACCTGACGCAGTATATCGACTATCGCTATCAGCCGCCGTACTTGCTTTTGGGATCTATTGCCGATGACTGCGCGCATTCGCTCCGCGGCGATTGCGGCGTTATGGCGCTCACGTTTATCACCATGTGCCGTATCGCGGGCGTGCCTGCCCGTTGGCAGAGCGGCCTCTACGTTGCGCCCGATTCGGTGGGGTCGCACGACTGGGCAGAGTTCTATACGCCGCAGACCGGTTGGCTCAACGCCGACGTGTCATTTGGATCTTCTGCTCGCAGGATGGGGGAGGAGTGGCGCCGCCGTCACTACTTTGGCAATCTCGACCCATGGCGTATGGTGGCCAACAATCGTTTCCAGGCAGAGTTTGAGCCCTCTTTCGACGGCATGCGCGAGGACCCTTACGATAACCAGATGGGTGAGGCTTCGGTCGACGGTCGCGGATGCCGTCAGCGCGAGATGCTACGCACGGTCGAACTCATCGAAATGCTCGAAGTTCCATTTTCGGACTAATCGGTAGAAAGCTGTGATAAACTAACTCACGCATTACGTGCCCGAGTGGCGGAATTGGCAGACGCAGTGGACTCAAAATCCACCGTTGGCAACAACGTGCGAGTTCGAGTCTCGCCTCGGGCACCATACATGCAAGTGAGCGTTCAAGGGGGTTGCGGCCCCCTTTTTCGTGCCGAACTCGCGTGAGCGCGCGAAGCGTTAAGCAAACAGGCCTGCGGCCTGTTTGTAGCGGAGCGTGGCGAGGGCGCCTCGCGCCCGAAGCCCGGGGCTTCGCGAAGCGAAGGCCCTTCGAGTCTCGCCTCGGGCACCATACATGCAAGCGAGCGTTCAAGGGGGTCAAGGCCCCTTTTTCGTGTACGTAATGTGATAACGCGCTGTACGTGTTATTATTCGCAAGGCGTTGTTCCCGCAATGCCCTAAAGAGGAACCCGAGGGTTCCCACCTTTTGGCGCCAATGAGCAGCTGACTGGTCATACAACTTAGATTCCCTTCCTCAAATCGAGGATTTCTATGTGTACGACCTGGTTGCTGAGAAGCGCCGGGTTATTTTTTTATGAATGGAGGTAGGGAAAATAGCTAAGTCTGATGACACCCGCATCAACGACGAGATTATTGCATCTTCGTGCCGTTTGATTGGCGTCGATGGCTCTCAGCTCGGCCTGTTCGCCATCCGCGATGCCCAGCGTGTCGCCGACGATCAGGGTCTCGACCTGGTCGAGATCGCTCCCAACGCGGAGCCGCCGGTCTGCAAGGTCATGGACTACGGTAAGTTCAAGTACCAGCAGGCCATGAAGGCCAAGGCTGCTCGTAAGAACCAGTCCAAGGTCGAGGTCAAGGAAATGAAGTTCCGACCCAAGATCGACGTTGGCGACTACGAGACCAAGAAGGGCCACGTTCTGCGTTTCCTCAAGAAGGGCGCACGCGTTAAGATCACCATCATGTTCCGCGGCCGTGAGATGGCTCACCCGGAGCAGGGCCTTAACGTTCTCGAGCGTCTCGCCGAGGATCTCAAGCCTTACGCTACGGTCGAGTCCAAGCCTAAGATGGAAGGCCGTAACATGCTTATGCTGCTCGCCCCGATTAAGGGCGCCTTCGATGAGGATAAAGCGGCAAGCGATACCAAATAACTAGTGTTCTGTAACCGATTAAGGAGTATTTCATGCCTAAGATGAAGTCCCACAGCGGCACCAAGAAGCGTTTCCGCAAGACTGGTACCGGCAAGCTTATGCGCGCCAAGGCTTTCAAGAGCCACATCCTGAGCAAGAAGTCCACCAAGCGTAAGCGTGGCTTCCGTCAGGAGACCGAGATCGCCGCTGCCGACCGCAAGGTCATCAAGTCGCGTCTCGCCTAAGTTCGCGTTCCCGTTTTTCGTTTTACCGTCTAGGAGTTGATAGAACATGGCACGTATTAAGCGCGCTGTTGCCGCCAAGAAGAAGCGCCGTACCGTTATGCACCGTGCGAAGGGTTACTACGGTGCCGCTTCGCGTACTTACAAGCATGCTAAAGAGCAGGTCCAGCACTCTCTGCAGTATCAGTATCGTGATCGCCGCAACAAGAAGCGCGAGATCCGTTCTCTCTGGATCACTCGTATCAACGCTGCTGCTCGTCTGAACGACATCTCTTACTCTCAGTTCATGCACGGCCTGAAGGTTGCCGGCATCGAGCTCGACCGCAAGGTCCTGGCTCAGATGGCTTACGAGGACATCGAGTCCTTCAACGAGCTGGCTACCATCGCCAAGAAGGCTCTCGAGGCCTAATAGATTCTCTTGAATCGCTAGGGGAGTGTCGCGTTGCGCGCGGCGCTCCCTCTTTTTATCTGAAGCGCGGTTTACATTGCTAAAAGCGCGGGTAGATAAACACTTACAGGTGACCGATCTCTATATATTCCTGAACCAAAGGGTCATCATCTGATACGTGCGGAAGATCCGCACCAGTCTTTCTATTACCTATAGAAAGCAATATGTTGTGTAGGACTTGTGAAGAGTGGAATTGACGTCCCACAGAGCTTTGCGGTCTGGCAATATATCTCCTTGCCGCGCGGCCCGGTCGGACCGGATGAGCCGCGGGGCGTGCACCTTGAGAACCGGATACTGCGAGGATGGACACTTCAAGTGTCGCATCCGGGCAGACATCGAACCATTTGAAATGGTCTAACTTGGATTTGTTTTTCGCAAGGCCGCCGAGAGGCGGCCCCGAGAAATTCCTTTTCCTATACTAAAACCATATGAATCGAACGGAACCGATCAGCGATGAACTGAGAGGACCGGACGGGCTCGAAGCCCATACATTTTGGACGGAGAGTTCGATCCTGGCTCAGGATGAACGCTGGCGGCGCGCCTAACACATGCAAGTCGAACGGCACCCCTCTCCGGAGGGAAGCGAGTGGCGAACGGCTGAGTAACACGTGGAGAACCTGCCCCCTCCCCCGGGATAGCCGCCCGAAAGGACGGGTAATACCGGATACCCCGGGGTGCCGCATGGCACCCCGGCTAAAGCCCCGACGGGAGGGGATGGCTCCGCGGCCCATCAGGTAGACGGCGGGGTGACGGCCCACCGTGCCGACAACGGGTAGCCGGGTTGAGAGACCGACCGGCCAGATTGGGACTGAGACACGGCCCAGACTCCTACGGGAGGCAGCAGTGGGGAATCTTGCGCAATGGGGGGAACCCTGACGCAGCGACGCCGCGTGCGGGACGGAGGCCTTCGGGTCGTAAACCGCTTTCAGCAGGGAAGAGTCAAGACTGTACCTGCAGAAGAAGCCCCGGCTAACTACGTGCCAGCAGCCGCGGTAATACGTAGGGGGCGAGCGTTATCCGGATTCATTGGGCGTAAAGCGCGCGTAGGCGGCCCGGCAGGCCGGGGGTCGAAGCGGGGGGCTCAACCCCCCGAAGCCCCCGGAACCTCCGCGGCTTGGGTCCGGTAGGGGAGGGTGGAACACCCGGTGTAGCGGTGGAATGCGCAGATATCGGGTGGAACACCGGTGGCGAAGGCGGCCCTCTGGGCCGAGACCGACGCTGAGGCGCGAAAGCTGGGGGAGCGAACAGGATTAGATACCCTGGTAGTCCCAGCCGTAAACGATGGACGCTAGGTGTGGGGGGACGATCCCCCCGTGCCGCAGCCAACGCATTAAGCGTCCCGCCTGGGGAGTACGGCCGCAAGGCTAAAACTCAAAGGAATTGACGGGGGCCCGCACAAGCAGCGGAGCATGTGGCTTAATTCGAAGCAACGCGAAGAACCTTACCAGGGCTTGACATGCAGGTGAAGCGGCGGAAACGCCGTGGCCGAGAGGAGCCTGCGCAGGTGGTGCATGGCTGTCGTCAGCTCGTGTCGTGAGATGTTGGGTTAAGTCCCGCAACGAGCGCAACCCCTGTCGCGTGTTGCCAGCATTGAGTTGGGGACTCGCGCGAGACTGCCGGCGTCAAGCCGGAGGAAGGTGGGGACGACGTCAAGTCATCATGCCCCTTATGCCCTGGGCTGCACACGTGCTACAATGGCCGGTACAACGGGCTGCGACGCCGCGAGGCGGAGCGAATCCCTCAAAGCCGGCCCCAGTTCGGATCGCAGGCTGCAATTCGCCTGCGTGAAGCCGGAGTTGCTAGTAATCGCGGATCAGCATGCCGCGGTGAATACGTTCCCGGGCCTTGTACACACCGCCCGTCACACCACTCGAGTCGTCTGCACCCGAAGTCGCCGGCCGAACCCGCAAGGGGCGGAGGCGCCGAAGGTGTGGAGGGTAAGAGGGGTGAAGTCGTAACAAGGTAGCCGTACCGGAAGGTGCGGCTGGATCACCTCCTTTCTAGGGAGACACGTACAGTGCCGATCGGAGTCGAGCCGAGCTCCTCCGACCTGGAAGACAACCTACGGGGCATCCCGCCCCGGTCTGCGGTTCAAGAACTCACAGTACCCGGCTCCGAGGGTCCCCGCCGTCCCAGGCGGACGGACGCCTGCGGGGCACCTTGAGAGTTGCATAGCGTTTTAGTGAATCAAAATCGAATCACAACCATCTAACTCGATTCTCGAGTTAGCGACCACAGACATCATTTACATGACTTGTCTGCAGGAAAGAAAGTGATTCGCATCCATATCACGATCGTGAATGTATGATCGATACCCAAATATCAGGAATATTGAGATTTTTTACTCGTAGACCTAGCAAGATTTGTTAGATGAAGATATTAAGGGCACACGGTGGATGCCTTGGCATAGGAAGCCGACGAAGGACGTGGCAAGCTGCGATAAGCCGCGGTGAGGGGCAAGCACCCTTCGACCCGCGGATCTCCGAATGGGGGAACCCTGCTGGGGTCGAGCCCAGCAACCCCGAGCTGAATAGAATAGGCTCGGAGGAGGCAACCCGGGGAACTGAAACATCTAAGTACCCGGAGGAAAGGAAATCAACCGAGACTGCGCGAGTAGCGGCGAGCGAAAGCGCAAGAGCCTAAACCCGTGCGCGTGTAAGCCTCCAGGCGTTGCCGCACGTGGGGTAGTGGGACCCTCCGTCCCGTCGCTGGAGCGGCGGGGTCGGGTCAGAAACCCTCGGTCCAGGGGAACCGGCTGGGAAGCCGGGCGATACAGGGTGAGAGCCCCGTACCCGAAGGACCGCGGGCCCGAGAGAGGGATCCCGAGTAATGCCGGACACGTGAAACCCGGTATGAATCTGGGGGGACCACCCTCCAAGGCTAAGCACTCTCCTATGACCGATAGCGAACCAGTACCGTGAGGGAAAGGTGAAAAGCACCCCGAGAGGGGAGTGAAACAGTACCTGAAACCGTGTGCCTACAAGCAGTCGGAGCAGCCATGCGCTGTGACGGCGTGCCTTTTGTAGAATGAGCCAGCGAGTTGCGGTTGGCGGCGAGGTTAAGGCGTGAACCGAGCCGCAGTGAAAGCGAGCCTTTAAGATGGCGATCAGTCGCCAGCCGCAGACGCGAAGCCGGGTGATCTATCCATGGGCAGGCTGAGGCAGAGGTAAGACTCTGTGGAGGGCCGAACCCACTTCGGTTGAAAACGGAGGGGATGACCTGTGGATAGGGGTGAAAGGCCAATCAAACCCGGAGATATCTCGTTCTCCCCGAAATAGCTTTAGGGCTAGCCTCGATCGCTTACCGACGGTGGTAGAGCACTGGATCCGTGCGGGGGCCTCACCGCCTACCAACCGAAACCAAACTCCGAATGCCGTCGGTCCCGAGATCGGGAGTCAGAACATGTGGGCTAAGCCGTGTGTTCGAGAGGGAAACAGCCCAGACCGCCTGCTAAGGTCCCCAAATCAACGCTGAGTGGCAAAGGATGTGCGTTTGCCTAGACAACCAGGATGTTGGCTTAGAAGCAGCCATGCATTTAAAGAGTGCGTAACAGCTCACTGGTCAAGTGGACATGCGCCGACAATACACGGGGCTAAGCGTTGTACCGAAGCAGCGGACTGTTTTATCAGTGGTAGGGGAGCTTTCCATGCCGGGGCGAAGCCGACGGGCGACCGTCGGTGGACTGCATGGAAGTGAGAATGCTGGCATGAGTAACGAGAGAGGGGCGAGAAACCCCTCCGCCGTAAGCCTAAGGGTTCCTGGGCAAGGCTAATCCCCCCAGGGTCAGTCGGGAGCTAAGGCGAGGCCGACAGGCGTAGCCGATGCACAACAGGCGGACATTCCTGTACCACCGCGGAGCGTTACTACGACGGGGTGACGGAGAAGGGTAGCCGGGCGGGGTTCTGGACGTCCCCGTGAAAGCGCGTAGGCCGCAGGGCAGGCAAATCCGCCCTGCAGCGAGGCCGAGACGTTAGACGAAGCTTCATGTGAAGCCGGCGAGCCCATGCTTCCGAGAAAAACCTCTAAGGAGCGAGGCGGTGCCCGTACCAAAACCGACACAGGTAGGCGGGTAGAGCATACCAAGGCGATCGGGAGAACCATGGTTAAGGAACTCGGCATACTGACTCCGTAACTTCGGGAGAAGGAGTGCCCCCGCCTGTGAGGTCCCACGCGGACGGAGCGGGAGGGGGTCGCAGCGAAACGGCCCAAGCGACTGTTTACCAAAAACACAGGACTCTGCAAAGCCGCAAGGCGACGTATAGGGTCTGACGCCTGCCCGGTGCTGGAAGGTTACGCGGATGAGTTAGCGCAAGCGAAGCCCTGAAGCCAAGCCCCAGTAAACGGCGGCCGTAACTATAACGGTCCTAAGGTAGCGAAATTCCTTGTCGGGTAAGTTCCGACCTGCACGAATGGCGTAACGACTTGGGCGCTGTCTCAACCATGGACCCGGTGAAATTGTATTATTCGTGAAGATGCGAATTACCTGCGGAAGGACGGAAAGACCCCGT
The DNA here is from genome assembly GCA_048254795.1 of Collinsella sp. GTDB lineage: Bacteria > Actinomycetota > Coriobacteriia > Coriobacteriales > Coriobacteriaceae > Collinsella. The sequence goes on from DBEZQF010000177.1 coordinate 8,396, forward strand.
GAACCTTTACTGCAGCTTGGCATTGGCTGTTGGTGCGGTGCGTAGAGGATAGGCAGGAGCCTGCGAACCGGGAACGCCAGTTCCCGGGGAGGCGCCCTTGGAATACTGCCCTCACCGCATCGGCAGCCTAACGCGCCGCCCTCATCGGGGGCGCGGACCGTGCCAGGTGGGTAGTTTGACTGGGGCGGTCGCCTCCTAAACTGTAACGGAGGCGTGCGAAGGTTCGCTCAGGGCGGTTGGCAATCGCCCGCAGAGCACAAGAGTACAAGCGAGCCTGACTGCGAGACCAACAAGTCGAGCAGAGACGAAAGTCGGTTCTAGTGATCCGGCGGCCCAGCGTGGAATGGCCGTCGCTCAACGGATAAAAGGTACTCCGGGGATAACAGGCTGATCTTGCCCAAGAGTCCACATCGACGGCAAGGTTTGGCACCTCGATGTCGGCTCATCGCATCCTGGGGCTGTAGCAGGTCCCAAGGGTACGGCTGTTCGCCGTTTAAAGCGGTACGCGAGCTGGGTTCAGAACGTCGTGAGACAGTTCGGTCCCTATCCTCCGTGGGCGCAAGAGAATTGAGAGGATCTGTCCCTAGTACGAGAGGACCGGGATGGACGCACCTCTGGTGCCGCAGTTGTCGACCAACGGCAC
>DBEZQF010000178.1:0-4349 GCA_048254795.1 Collinsella sp.
AGTCGGGTTTTCCCTTGACTAACGCCGAACCCATAGTAACTTTATTCCGAGAAGATTCCTAGGGTTTAGTACACCTATGAGTACACCATATACAGAGAGGGACAGCATGAGCGCAAATCCGCTGCTTTCCATCGAAGGTCTGACCGCCTCCGTGGACGAGAAGACCATCCTCCACAACGTCAACCTCAACGTCGCCGCCGGCGAGACCCACGTTCTGATGGGACCCAACGGCGCCGGCAAGTCCACCCTCGGCCACCTGGTCATGGGCGACCCCGTCTACACGGTCAACGACGGCCGTATCGTCTTTGACGACCAGGACATCACCGAGCTCACCACCGACAAGCGCTCGCGCGCCGGCCTGTTCCTGAGCTTCCAGGCACCGGTCGAGATCCCCGGCGTGCCGCTGTCGAGCTTTTTGCGTGCCAGCATCGCCGGCCGCCCTGGCCTAGAGATGAAGGGCAAGGAGTTCCGCCGTCGCGTCAAGGAGCTCGCGGCCGAGCTCAACATGGATACCGCCTATCTCAACCGCGAGCTGGGCGTGGGCTTCTCGGGCGGCGAGAAGAAGAAGGTCGAAATGCTCCAGCTTTTGCTGCTGCAGCCCAAGCTCGCCATCCTGGACGAGACCGACTCTGGTCTGGACGTCGACGCGCTTTCCACCGTCAGCCACGGCATGGACGCCTACCGCAAGAGCTGCGACGGCTCCATGCTCATCATCACGCACAACACGCGCATCCTGGAGCACCTGGATGTCGACCGCGTCCACGTTATGGTCAAGGGCCACATCGTACGCGAGGACGACGCCTCGCTGATCCCCTGGATCGACAAGAACGGCTTTGAGACCTTCGAGCGCGAGGCCGCCGAGCAGCGTGCCCAAGCTCAGGCCGCCGCTGCCGAGCAGCAGGCGTAAAGGGGCGACGCAATGACCAAGAACCGCACCGAGGTCGCGGACATCGACCGCAGCCTCTACGACTTCACCTATGGCGAGGAGGGATTCGAGCGCCTCGACGCCGGCATCACGCCCGACATCGTGCGCGAGATCAGCGCCAAGAAGGACGAGCCGCAGTGGATGCTCGACCTGCGCCTCAAGTCCCTCGAGATTTTCAACCGCTTCCCGGATCCGACGTGGGGTCCCTCCATCGAGGGCCTGGACATGGACAACATCGTCACCTACGTCAAGCCCAACACCGACCAAAAGCACGACTGGGAGTCGGTGCCCGACGACATCAAGAATACCTTTGAGCGCCTGGGCATCCCCGAGGCCGAGCGTAGCTACCTGGCAGGCGTCGGCGCGCAGTACGACTCCGAGCTGGTCTACCACAACATGCAGGACACAGCGTCTAAGATGGGCATCGTCTATTCCGGCATCGAGGAGGCCCTACACGACCCGCAGTGGGAGCCGCTCATCCACGAGAAGTTCATGACGCTCATCCCGCCCACCGACCACAAGTTTGCGGCCCTGCACGGTGCCGTGTGGTCGGGCGGCTCGTTTGTCTACGTGCCCAAGGGCACCAAGCTCGACTTCCCGCTGCAGAGCTACTTCCGCCTTAACGCCAAGGGCGCCGGCCAGTTTGAGCACACGCTCATCATCGTCGAGGACGATGCCGACCTGCACTTTATCGAGGGTTGCTCCGCGCCCAAGTACAACGTAGCCAACCTCCACGCCGGCGCCGTCGAGCTCTTTGTGGGCAAGCGCGCACACCTGCGCTACTCGACCATCGAGAACTGGTCCAAGAACATGTACAACCTCAACACCAAGCGTGCGCGCGTGGACGAGGACGGCGACATCGAGTGGATCAGCGGCTCCTTCGGCAGCCACGTGGGCTACCTCTACCCCATGAGCGTGCTCAACGGCCGCCGCGCCCGCTCGAGCTTTACCGGCATCACCTTTGCCGGCGCCGGTCAAAACCTCGACACCGGCTGCAAGGTCGTGCTCAACGCGCCCGAGACCTCGGCAACTGTCGAGACCAAGGGCATCTCCAAGAGCGGCGGCATCCAGACCTTCCGCAGCTCTATCGTGGCGACACCCAAGGCTGAGGGCTCCAAGGCAACCGTGAGCTGCCAGTCGCTGATGCTCGACGACCAGAGCCGCTCCGACACTATTCCGGCCATGGACATCCGCGCCAAGAACGTCGATATCGGCCACGAGGCCACCATCGGCCGCATCGGCGACGACAAGGTGTTCTACCTGATGAGCCGCGGTATCTCGGAGGAAGAAGCCCGTACCATGATCGTCAACGGCTTTGCCAACCCGGTCTCCAAGGAGCTGCCGCTGGAGTACGCCGTCGAGATGAACAACCTGATCAAGCTCGAGATGGAAGGAGCGATCGGATAATGAAACAGGAAACCAACACCGCTGCTACCACGCTCGAGCAGGTCAACGCGATGCCGGCTGCCACTTGGGGCTGGCTGAAGATGAATCAGACCAAGCTCGAGCTCTCTGACGAGCTTGCCGCCGCTCCCACCGAGACCATTGAGGTCGAGGGCTTGGACGAGCAGTTTACCGGCGTGGCAGACGCGTTCGACGCCGCCATGGACGCCATGGCCGAGCGCTTCCCCGGGCGCCGCGCCTCCGCCCCCGGCGACGCCGCCGACCGCGCCCGCATCACGCCCGAGACCGAGCTTGACGTGCCCGCCACCTCCATCTACCAGGCCGGTGCCATCAAGCTCGAGGAGGAGCTCTCCCCTGCTGAAGCCTTCGAGACCGGCATGGGCGAGGCTGCCTACACCTACTTGGCCGACCACGCCACCAAGCGCATCGTCATCGATGTACCCGCATACAAGCACGCCACGGTTACCGTGCGTGTGAGCGGTGTCGATGCCGCCGCGGCCATCGCCGCCATCGACGTCGTCGTCCGTCCCCAGTCGACGCTCGACCTGCAGATCGCCCTGGACTCCCCCGTTGCCGGCGAGGGCGTCGTGGGATCCGTGCTGCGCGTGTGCGCCCACGAGTACGCCACCGTCAACGTGGCCTGCACGCAGACGCTCGACGATAGCTGGATCGCGCTCGACGACACCGGCCTGTTCCTGGACGAGGGCGCGCGCGTCAACGTGCAGCACACCGTCCTGGGTGCCGGCGCCAGCGCCACCGGCCTTGCCGGCGACCTGCTGGGCGATACCGCCAAGGTCACCATCGATACTGACTACCTGGGCGCCCGCGAGCAGGTGCGCGACTTTAACTACGAGCTGCGCCACCGCGGTCGCAAGACCGAGTGCGAGATCGACGCCAACGGCGTGCTGACCGGCACGTCCAAGAAGGTCTACCGCGGCACCATCGACCTCGTGCACGGCTGCAAGGGTGCAACCGGCACCGAGCGCGAGACGGTGCTTTTGGCCAACAAGGGCGTCGACAACAAGACCGTTCCCGTCATTCTCTGCGACGAGGACGACGTCGCCGGCAACCACGGCGCCACAATCGGCCACGTCCGCGACGAGCAGCTGTTCTACCTCGCCTGCCGCGGCCTTGACCAGAACGCCGCCGAGGACCTGTTCATCCGCGCCAAGCTGGAGGACGCCGCGCTTTCCGCCACCGACGAGCGCACTCGAGCCGCCGTCGTCCGCCTGGGCAACAACCTGATCGACAACTTTGAAGAGGAGCTCGCATGATCGACACCGAGCACGTTAAATGCGACACCTGTACTGCCCCCGAGCCCATGGAGCTCGACGCCAGCGACGAGGCTTCGCGCGGCTGGCCCACTGTGGACATCGAGACCAACCCCTACAAGGGCCAGTTCCCGCTGTTCCAGCAGCACCCCGAGATCGCCTTCCTCGATAGCGCCGCCACCGCGCAGCGCCCTGCCTGTGTGCTCGACGCCGAACGCGACTTCTATCAGCGCATGAACGCCAATCCCCTGCGCGGTCTGTACTCGCTGTCCGTCGAGGCCACCGACGCCATCGCGAAAGTCCGCCAACAGATCGCCGACCTCATCGGCGCCGCCCAGGCCAACGAGGTCGTCTTCACCCGCAACACGAGCGAGTCGCTCAACCTGGTCGCCAAGAGCTTTGCACCCACGGTGCTCGAGCCCGGTGACGAGGTCGTCATTACCATCATGGAGCACCACTCCAACCTGATTCCGTGGCAGCAGGTCTGCCGCGAGACCGGCGCCAAGCTCGTCTACCTCTACCCCACCAAGACCGGCCAGCTCACCACCAAGGAAGTTCTTGCCAAGGTTGGTCCCAAGACCAAGATCCTGGCCGTGGGCCAGGTCTCCAACGTGCTGGGCGTCGAGAACCCGGTCAAGAACCTCGGCAAACTCGTGCACAAGTACGGCGGCTACCTGGTCGTCGACGGTGCGCAGTCGCTGCCGCACATGCCGGTCGATGTGGCCGACCTGGGCGCCGACTTCTTTGCC
>DBEZQF010000179.1:0-3148 GCA_048254795.1 Collinsella sp.
CCCGGATGCCCGCAAGCATGAGGGTGGACAGCGGGTAGTAGATCATGGGCTTGTCGTAGACCGGCAGCAGCTGCTTGGAGGTCACGAGCGTGAGCGGGTACAGGCGCGTGCCGGACCCGCCTGCGAGGATGATGCCTTTCACTGGTTATCTCCTTCCGAGGAAAAGGTCTTCGTAGCTGTCAGTGATGGACCGCCACGAATACCGGTCGCGGATAACGGAGGTCGATGCCGTATCGAGCTCCTCGATCGACTTCCAATCCATCACGTCGGCGCTATTGATAAGTTCAGCCAAGTCTCCGGATTCCTTGCTCCAATACAGGGCCGAGTCCTCAGCGACCTCGCGGTTGAAATCGACGTCGAGAAGGAGGTTGAGGCGCGTGGACGCCAGCGCCTCCAGGAGGCTCGGATTGGTACCCCCGACCTCATGGCCGTGGAAGTAGCCGTAAGCCTGCTCACGGATCTTCTTCAGGAGCTCCTGGTCGTAGACGGTCCCGACGAACTTGATGCGTGGGTCGGACTTGAAGTGCGTCTTCCGCTCGAGCTCCGCGAGGAAGGAGTCGTCCACTCCCGTCACGAGCGCGAAATCCCGCTTGGAGTCGGAAGCCATGAACTCCCGGATCATGGTCTCGTAGTTGTTCTCGGGCACGAAGCGTCCCACGACCAGGTAGTAGCCGAAGGGCTTGAGGCCCTTCTCGGAGAGCCATCCAGTGAACTTGGGGTCGTCGTCCGCGAGCGCTGAGTGCCTGATGTCGGCCCCGTAGGCGATGAAGGTCGTCTCGGGGTGCAGGTCGGCATACTCCCCTCGAATGTACTTCTCGATGTTCTTGGAGTCGCACACCATCAGGTCGGCGTGCTTGACCATCCCGCGCTCCGAGACTTTCCAGTACCTGCGGACGGGCGCGCTCCACTTGGCGCGCTTCCACTCGTGGCCGTCGGGGTTCACGAAGACCTTGCCACCAAGGGCGTGGATCATCTTTACGTACTTTCCGAAAAACGGTCCGATGCGACAGGCCAGCACGTAGACGATGGGGTGCTCGACACGGTTATTCTCGATATAGGCGGTGCACCACTTGAGGGCGTCTATGTCGTAGAAGATCGCCCTAGCGGCTCCGACGGGCCTGCGTAGTACCTTGAAGCAATGCGTTCCGTTGTGCTCGAACTCGCCGACCTCCTCGGCGGAGTCCACAGCGCACGCCACGTGGTACTTGATGTCGGGCAATACCTGATTCTCGGTCAGTTTCTCCACGAACGTCTCGTAACCGCCGTAGTTTGCCGGAATTCCCTTGGATCCGATGATGAAAACATGCTGCATTAGTACGCATCGCTCCCGTTAAAGACCTCCAGAACCGTTAGGAGGATGATCTTGAAGTCCGTGATGACTCCGCGCTTGGCTATGTATTCGAGGTCCCGGCGGACCATGCCGTCGAAACCGGTGGAGTTGCGCTCCGTAACCTGCCAGAGCCCCGTAATACCTGGTTTCACTGCTAACCTCTGCAGGTCGTACTCGGTGTACTCAGCTACCTCATTCGGCAGCGGCGGACGCGGGCCCACCACGGACATCTGGCCCAGAAACACGTTCAGGAACTGTGGGAACTCGTCAATGGAGTGCTTGCGGATGAACTTGCCGATCCTGGTGACGCGCGGGTCCTCCTTCATCTTGAACATGGCGCCGGCGATCTCGTTCTGCTCCTTGAGCTCGGAGAGGCGCTCGTCGGCGTCCTTGTACATGGAGCGGAACTTCCACATGCGGAAGGTTGACAGGCTGCCATCGCGGTGGGTCTGGCCCACGCGGATCTGGCTGTAGAAGGGGTTGCCCTCGCTCTCAAGGCGGATGGCCGCGGCAAGCACAAGGCTGGGAACGGAAATGACGGCCAGCACGCAGCCGCTGAACACGACGTCAAAGGCGCGCTTAACGGCGCGGTAGACCAGGCGCGAACGATCCCAGTCCATGATGGATTGCATGGCCTTGTAACGGCCGACGCCCTCACGCCGGTCCATGGCCTGAGCAATCAGTGCCGCCCCCACGGGCGCATCAGTTGCATATTGATTTTTATCCGGCACGTTCTCTTCCAACACTTCGTCCCCGCGTCGGGGATCCTCCCTGTTCTGTGTGGCGACCGCCAGCAGCTAGGCGATTGCCTTTTTGATGTTGCGCATGGCGCGCTGCTCGTTTGAAAGCACCGCGAGGCCGACGCGAGTGGTTACGCGTCGGCCGCACAGATCGAGCTCCAAATAAGCAGTGCTCTTGCGTCTGTTAATAGATTTAATAAGGCCTTCGTGGCCCAGCAGCGGACCTGCCGTAACTACGACCTGGTCACCATCTTTCAGGGCCTCGCTCATGGGCACCACGCGGTCTCCCCTATTGGTAAAACTGCCAATGAGCTGGGTCTCTTCTTTTGCCAACGGCACAAACTGACCGCCCTGGGAAAGCACTCGGGCAAAGTCATCCATGCGCAGCAGGTACTGTTGCACGGTCCGAGGATCTGCCGTATCGCAGATAAGATAACCGGGAAAAAGCGGCTTGGTCGTGCTGACCCATTCGCCGTGCACCTTGATCTCGGTTTGGTATTGGGGATAAAAGAGCTCTTGCATGGCGCTCGCCGGCACCATGCGCTCGATGCGCTCGCGCATTACGTCTTCGCGACCGTTAATGACCTGGATCACATACCACACGAGCACCACCCCCTTGCTGTCTTACGTGTGGCTCACGGGGTTTGGGTATGGCTTCGCCAGGGCGCTTGTGCGCGAAGGCGCTCCATATTCAAACCCTGAGCCCAGTCAGACAAGCACGTGGCTCTACCCCACCGTGAACGGTATGTACAGAAGCAGCGCTGAGGTTGTTGGCGTGTATCGCAAATACACCAACAACCTCAGCTGGCTGCGTGCGGTCCAATCAAGCGAATTCAAAACTGGACCGCACGCAAACAGCTGAAGAACTGCTTCACTTTGGCATGCATACAATTAACTATTTGCATTTGAGAAATAACTCACTACAAATAAATTAAGTCGCATGACTTCTTTATTGGAGCTCGTGGTGTTTCTGGCACCGCCGTTACGGCCGGATGCTGATCGACCCTGCGCTTTGTGACTTGCTGGAGCCGTGAGCACAGTTGAACCCATGTAACGTTAGTTATCCTAGCACAAGCTG
>DBEZQF010000180.1:0-6350 GCA_048254795.1 Collinsella sp.
CTTGCCGGCGTTGTAGAGGTCGACTATCTGCCTCTTGAACTCGTCGGTGAAATGCCTCGGGTGCCTGGGGTCCCTCATATACGGCCCTCCCGTCTCCTGCGCCCCTCCCGGAACTGTCCACATCAGTGTAGCCAATCCACCGAGAGGCGGGAGGCGCTGCTCGCGCGCGGGGTCCACGGCAACAAGGCGAACGTGGCCACGGCGCGCGAGCTCGCCTGCTGGGTATGGGCGGTCGGCCTCATGGCCGAGGAGGCGTAGGGGGGCGGTCCCCCGCACATAAGCCAGTCACCCCGGAAGCGGTTCGATCCGAAGCCGTTGAGGCGAACCTCAGGTCCCTTTTCTGCGAGCGCCCAGGGCGCCACACGCGTGCACAGACTGTCGGTTCGACGTAGAAGCCTCAGCCGTAGCAACGGATTGCCCAGCGAGAGATCGCCGCGGGCGGATATTAAACTGCAAAGACGAGCGTCGGTAAGACACGCCGAGGTCGCCGCGGACGGGCTGATATAGGGAGAGGGCCTGACCCCATATCGTTGGGGCCAGGCCCGATTTTGCCTCTTGACAATGTCCTGCTCATATTAAAAGGAACGTCCCTAAGTGCCAACCAAGTCAACGCCGCAGGTAGAGGACGGACAGCGAGCGACGTTCAGGGCGAACAAGTTGGCATGAAAAAGGCAAGGCATAGACCTTCTGGTCATGCCTTGCCTTTTGAATGACAAATTGTCGCCCTGGGCGGCGCGCAGCGTCAACTGGTTACGCGGGTTGGTAAACCCGCGTAACCACCTAGGTCGCGCCCTTGAAGTTGAACGTCAGATTGTCCAAATGCGGCCCGCGCAGCGTCGAGCCGTTACGCGGTTCGTAGAACCGCGTAACTAGTTAGTACATCTTTGCGCCGGCGGGGATGGAGGCGTCGAGCTGGATCAGGTTGAGGCGCTCCTCACCATCCTCCTCGTGGATGGCACTGATGAGCATGCCGCAGCTGGGGATGCCCATCATCTTGCGCGGAGGCAGGTTGGTGATGGCGAGCAAGGTCTTGCCGACCAGGTCCTCGGGCTCGTAATAAGCGTGAATACCGGAGAGGATGGTGCGGTCGGTACCGGTACCGTCGTCGAGCGTAAAGTTCAGCAGCTTCTTGGACTTCTTGACGGCCTCGCATGCCTTGACCTTCACAGCGCGGAAATCGCTCTTGGAGAAGGTATCAAAGTCGACGAACTCCTCAAACAGCGGCTCAACGGCGATCTTGGAGTAATCGAGCGTGGGCTTAAGCGACTTAACGAATGGGCTCGCGGCGTTGCCGGCCTCTGCAGCCTTGGCGGCAGCGGCACCGGACTGGAAACCCTTCTCGGGCTTCATGTGCGGGAACAGCAGGACGTCGCGGATAGAAGCCTGGTTGGTGAGCAGCATGACCACGCGGTCGATACCAATGCCAATGCCGCCCGCGGGAGGCATACCGTACTCGAGGGCGCGCACGTAGTCCTCGTCGTACTCCATGGCCTCGTCGTCACCGCCGGCCTTCTCGGCCATCTGGGCGGCAAAGCGCTCGGCCTGGTCGACCGGGTCGTTGAGCTCGGAGAACGCGTTGGCGTACTCGTGACCGGCAATAACCAGCTCAAAGCGGTGCGTCAGGCGCGGGTCGTCCTCAAAACGCTTGGCAAGCGGGCTGACCTCGATGGGGTAATCGCACACGAACGTCGGGTTGACGATGGTGTCCTCGCCCAGCTCATCGTAAATCTCGGCGATGATCTTGCCAGCAGTCCACTCGGGCTTGATCTCCAGGCCCTTCTCGCGCGCGGCGGCAGCAAGCTCCTCGACTGGCGTGTCAATGGTGACCTGCTTGCCGAGCACGTCGGAGACGATGTCGGTCATGGGACGGCTGGCCCACTCACCAGAAAGGTCGATGGTCTGGCCCTGGTACTCGATGACCTCGGGGTTGCCGATGGCCTTGTTGGCAGCCTTGATGACACCCTGGGCGAGTGCCTTCATGCCCTCGAGGTCGGAGAAGGCACGGTAGGCCTCCATCGTGGTGAACTCGGGGTTGTGGGTAAGGTCCATGCCCTCGTTACGGAAGATGCGGCCGATCTCGAACACGCGCTCAAAACCACCGACAATGCAGCGCTTGAGGTGCAGCTCGGTGGCAATACGCAGGTAGCACTCCTGATCGAGCGCGTTGAAGTGGGTAATGAACGGCTTGGCAGTAGCGCCGCCCTGGATGGTCTGCAGGATGGGGGTCTCGACCTCCATGTAACCGTCGGACTCCATAAAGCGACGGAAGGTAGAGAGAATCTGCGAACGCTTACGGAAGGTCTCGCGAACGTCGTCGTTGGCGATCAGGTCGACATAGCGCTGGCGATAGCGGGTCTCCTTGTCGGAAAGACCGTGGAACTTCTCGGGCAGCGGACGAACGGCCTTGGCAAGCAGGGTCGCGCTCTTAGGAGCAACGGAAAGCTGGCCGCGCTGGGTGCGCACGACCACGCCGGTCACGCCCAGGATGTCGCCCAGGTCGAGGGCCTTGAGCGTATTCCAGGCAGCCTCGTCCATGTCGTTGATGCGGCAGAACAGTTGAATCTCGGCAGTCGCATCGCGCACGACGATGAACATGATCTTGCCCTGACCGCGCTTGGCGACCACACGGCCGGCGATCTTCACGACATCCTCGGTGTCCTCACCATCGGCAAGATCGGCGTACTTAGTCTCGATATCGGCGACGTAGTCCTCAAGCTCAGAGTGCTCGGGATAGGGGTTCTGGCCCGCCTCGAACAGGGCGGCGCGCTTGGCCAGGCGGGTGGCGCGCTCGTCGTTGAGCGTCGATGCCTGATCGGCGGCGTTCTGGTTCTCTGCCATAAGTTAGCTCCTCAAACTAAAACGCTCCCCAGGATTCGGTCCCAGGGAGCGAAAACATACCTTTACGCGGGACCGTGGTCTAGCGTGCGATCTTGGCGATGGTGTAGACGCGAGTCTTGCCGGAAGGCGTAACGACCTCGACGGAATCACCCTCGCCGTGACCGATGATGGCGTGACCGACCGGAGACTCGTTGGAAATCTTGTGCTCGAGCGAGTTGGTCTCGGTGGTACCGACGAGCGTGACTTCCATGACCTCGCCGTTGGGATCAATCAGCGAAACGGTGGAACCGATGGAGACGGTCAGGTCGCCCGTGGTGGCAGCAACCTGAGCGTTGGCGAGGATGGCCTGGATCTCGGCAATACGAGCGGCGTTCTGGGCCTGCTTGTCCTTAGCGGCGTCGTACTCGGAGTTCTCCGAAAGGTCGCCGAACGCGCGGGCTTCCTTGATGTCCTCGACGATCTCCTTGGCGTAATCGCCCTCACGCCAAGCGAGCTCCTCGACGAGCTTCTGGCGGCCCTCAGCGGTCAGTACGATCTGGCTTGCGTCCATACGGATATCTCCCCAACTCTGATCAACAATCAACTGTCAACAAAACGAAAAAGACCGGCTAGCCTGCGGGCAAGCCGGTCAGGTGCTCACCCCAAAGGGATGGGACTACTCTGCGTCCGCGTCGCTGTCCTCTGCCTGCTTCTTCTTGGCAGCAGCGAGCTTGGCCTCGAGCTCAGCGATCTCTTTGTCCTCCTCGGACTGCTCGACCACGACCTCCTCGGCCTGCTTGGTCTCGGCCTTATCGTCGCCCTCCATACCCTCGCGGATATTCTTGACGGTAGAGCCGAGGGACTTGCCGAGCTTCGGCAGGTTCTTGGGCCCGAAGATAATCAGGACAACGACGAGAATAATGATGAGCTCAGGAGCCCTCAGTCCAAACATGTAGACCTCCACAATACAGCGAGACAAGCTCGAATGAGTATACCGCGGGTATCGCGGTATCACAACACTAGCTAAAAAAAGGGACCGCAAGAAGCGGTCCCTCCTCATGCTCTGGTCGGGTTGACTGGATTTGAACCAGCGACCCCTGCGTCCCGAACGCAGTGCTCTACCAAACTGAGCCACAACCCGTTAGCTCGACTATAGTAACAAAGATTTTCGCCGCGTGCTAGAGAAATTTTTATTTCTTTGGCGCGTCGATTTGAACCGTGTTGGGAATAAGCTCAGTCGCGCAGGCCCACCAGCCATTTTGCTGGGCAGCATCGGCAAGCCTTTCGGCCGTGGCAGCGGTGTCGCAAATGGCAAACGAGCAGGCACCCGATCCGCACACATCTACAGCAACGGTTCCGTCCTGTTTACGCAGCCAGTCGAGGACCGTTTGAATCTGCGACTCCATCTGTGCGGAAATGACACCAAGGTTGTTATGGATGAGTGCATATGCCGTCTCGGCATCACCAGCACGCAAGGCAGAAGCTATCGCGCCGGGCTTGTCCGCAGGCACCGGGGCCTCGTCAAAACGTCGATAGGCTTCAATTGTCGAAACGCTTGCCTCGCGCGGCTTGACCAGCACGACGGGCGTCGCGGGCAGCGCGGGGTACTCAGTTGCCAGCACGTCTCCCCCACCTACGTAGAACGCAGGACTCGCGTGCAAAAAGAACGGGACGTCGGCACCAATGCCCCGCGCAATATCGTCGAGCGCTGGGTCGGTGCGATCAATGCCCCAGAGCTCCGCCAAGGCGACAATGACCGCGGCCGAATCCGTCGAGGGGCCGCCCAAGCCAGCGCACAATGGAATGCGCTTCTCAATCGTCACGCAGATGTTTGCCTCGCGACCATAATGCTCGGCCATAGCAACCGCAGCCCGATACGCCGTATTCTTTTGCATGGGAAAATCTGATGCTGGAACCGTCTGGACGGTCAGCGCCTGCGCCGGCGTGACCGTCACGGTATCGGAAAGACCGACGGCTGCCATCAGGGAATCGACCCTGTGGTAGCCGCGGTCATCGCGCTCGGTATGAACCCCTAGGTAGAGGTTAATCTTTGCCGGCGCGGAAAGAGTCAGGGACCGATCGGTCACCGTTAATGCTCCTCGAGCTGATTGCCGAGCGGGGTAAAGATATGCTCGCCGCTCTCGGGGTCGAACAGCTCGACCTGGCCGGTGAGGACATCGATGTACTGGTAGGACTGACGCGACTTGCGGCCGCGACGCTCGTCAACCTCGACGATAAAGACGGCGGGGTGGACGCTCTTGATGGTGCCCATGCGCTCGACGACGCGGGTACGGCCCATGTTGGCCTTCACCTTGACGCGATCGCCCACCATATCGGTCAGCTTCTCGTGGATGTCGTCGACGTGATTGACTTCCATCTCTTCCATGAACAGGGCCTCCAGAAGGTGCAATTCAAAAAGGGGATAATACCCCTAAGATAGACAAAACTCTAATACTATAGCACCCTGTTGTGGCCATACGCAAGTAGCTAAATAAGCCCCGTCCCAAATACGTACCAGACGACAACCTCGCATGACCAGTTGTTACGCGGTTTGGTAAAACCGCGTAACCTAAAGGTTGTCGGTGTCCAAGACGATGGTGAATGGGCCGTCGTTGACCAGGTCGACCTTCATGTCGGCGCCAAAGATACCGTGCGCCACATGCTCAACGTCCTCGTGCACAAGCGTCAGGAAGTACTCGTAGAGCTCGTTGGCAACATCGGGTGCGCCGGCATCCGTAAACGACGGACGGCGACCGTGGCGGCAGTCGGCAAACAGCGTGAACTGCGACACCACGAGCACCTCGCCGTCGACATCAGCAAGTGCCAGATTGGTCTTGCCGTTCTCGTCCTCGTTGATACGCAGCCCGCGGAGCTTGCCCCACAGCTTGTCGGCCTCGGCACGCGTATCGCCATGGCCCACACCCAGCAGCACCAGGTAGCCGCGTCCAATGCGGCCCACGCACTCGCCGTCGACCGTCACGCCGGCGTTGAGCACGCGCTGCACCACCGCACGCACGGCCTACTCCTCGCCCGTCAGCTTGGCGGACAGATGCTCGAGCGCGTGAAAACGATGGCTGATGGCGTTCTTCTCGTCCGCCGTCAGCTCGGCCATGGTCTTGCCCGGCGTGTCGACCGGCAGGAACAGCGGGTCGTAGCCAAAGCCGTGATCGCCGCGACCCTCGTGCGCGATAACGCCCTCGCAGGCGCCCTCGCCATAGGTAACCAGACCGTCCGTGTCGATGAGCGCGACGACGCTCATAAAGCGCGCAGTGCGGTCCTCGTCGGCCACGCCCTCCAGATTCACGAGAAGCTTGGCGTTGTTGGCGGCATCGTCGCCGTGCACGCCCGCATAGCGCGCGCTATACACACCGGGCTCACCGTCCAGCGCGTCGACGACCAAGCCCGAATCGTCGGCAATGGCCATAAGGCCCGTCTCCTCAACCGCGGCTTGGGCCTTGATGATGGCGTTCTCCAAAAACGTCGTGCCGTTTTCCTCGGGATCCTCAAAATCACCCAGCTGGCCGAGCGCCACA
>DBEZQF010000181.1:0-9972 GCA_048254795.1 Collinsella sp.
GATCTTGTCCTGAATCTTCTTAAGCGTGCGGCGCAGCAGACGCGAAACCTGCACCTGAGAAATACCCAGCTTCTTGGCGATCTCGATCTGGGTCATGCCCTTCACAAAGCGCAGCTCGATCACCTCGCGCTCGCGCGGCGAAAAATCACGGATGGCTTCCTCGATCACTAGGCGGTCATCGGTAAAGTCGAGCTCGTTGTCGTCGTCGACGTAACGGTCGAGAATCGAGGGAGCATCGTCGGAATCGGACGCACCAGGAGCCTCGATGGGCACCGAGGTATAGGCCGAAGACGATTCCATAGCCTCGAGGACCTCATCGACAGTCACATCTAGATACTCGGCGATCTCCTCAACCTTGGGCGAACGCTGCAGCTCGTTGGTAAGTTTGTCAGTAGCCTGGTTGACCTTGGCAGAGAGCTCCTGCAGGCGACGCGGAACGCGCACACTCCAGCCCTTGTCGCGGAAATGGCGTTTGATCTCGCCCAGGATAGTGGGTGTTGCAAACGTCGTGAACTCGAGCCCGCGCTCGGGGTCAAAACGGTCGATAGCCTTGAGCAAACCCAGATAGCCGACCTGCATGAGGTCGTCGAGCGGCTCGCCGCGATTCTTAAATTTGTTGGCAAGAAACCTTACCAGGTTCATATGGGACATGACGAGCTGCTCACGGGCGTCCGGATCACCGGTCTCCTTGTAACGACGAAACAGCTCGCGGGTTTTCTCCTTGTCCCAAGCGGTCTTGCCGCTCCGGGAACGTTCGGTCATATTAGATATCCGCCTTGAGGTCGAGGGAAAGCGTCAGGGGCGCCGCAGTCTTTTCGTAGGAATCGCACACGCTCGCGAGGATGAGTTCGGCATATACCGCTGCCTGGTCATCCTCATCGACAGTCGCCTGATCGCCAAAGGTAAAGGTCATGCCCACGTGCGATTCGTCGACATCGAATTTGATCGAGATATCGTCGGAATCAACAGCCGTGCAGCCAAAGATGAAGGCTTCCTCGGCAGCCATACGGATGTCCTCGATGCGATCGACAGACATAGAGCACAGGGCACCAACGTTGGCTGCCGTCATGCGCACAAGGCGAGCGAGACGCGGGTCACCGGCAACGGTCAGCGTGATGGGGCAGGTTACTTCGCTACTCATCGCAGGACTCCTCAGAGGTCTCGGAGGGTGTATAGGTGTAATACTGAGCCGGCTTGGCTACAGACTTCTGGCCATCATCGTCGCCCGCGGCGGCCACGTCCTCGCCAATCAAGACGCGCTCGGTCGGCTGCTCGGCTTCTTCGGCGGCAGCGGAAAGCTTGCGCTCGGCTTCAGCTGCAGGAGCCTTCACCTTATTGAAGAGCTTCTGCACAGCACCGGCGGCAGAGTCGGTCACGCTCGACACAGCATTGCTGGCCTCGGCCATGCTGCCCGTAACCTCGGAAATGTCGCGAACCACGGCTTCGACCTCTACGAGATTGGAGGTAAGGGCATCAACTGCCGTCTTGCTCGACTTAAGCAGCGGCTCCATCTGGGCAAGCGCCGGCGTAAGCTCATCGACAGCGCCATCGAGCTTTGCCACCACAGGCTGAGCCTCGGCGATGGTGTTGTTGAGGTCGTTCACGGTCTTATCGAGCGAGTCAACAACATTGCGGGTCTTGCGCAGGGTAAGCGCGAGCTCAGCGATGGCCCACACGCCGGCAACGGCGAGCAGCAGCAGGGCGATTTGAATGGGACTCATACAAGCCTCCCGGAAGAATCGAAATACAGACGCTTTTCATGGTACCCCAAAGGGGACCGAACATGCCAAGAGCAGCAACGTGGGACAAAATTATCAGCAGCTACTTCGGTGCATTCCCGCTGCGGTCACGTTCGCTTTGCTCTACGCGCCACTCTTCCCAACCGCGGCCGGCAGGCTGCCAGAACGCACCGCGCTCCAGCCCCTCGGGCAAATAGCGCTGATCGACCCAGCCTTCAGGATAATCGTGCGGGTATTTATACACACCGTATTCATCGCTGCCCGGGCGATGGCGATCGCGCAGATAACTCGGCACCTCGCGAAGCCCACTAGAATGGATATCGGCCAGCGCCGCATCGATCGAAGCCTCACACGCGTTGGATTTTGGCGCCAAGCACACATAGAGTGCAGCCTGAGCCAGGTTAATGCGGCACTCGGGATAGCCAATGACCTCGGCAGACTTAAATGCGGCATGCGCCACCAAAAGCGCCTGCGGGTCGGCGTTGCCAACATCCTCAGAAGCGTGAATCATAATGCGGCGAGCGATAAACTTAGGATCCTCCCCAGCATCGATCATGCGCGCGAGCCAATAGATCGTGGCATCGGGGTCGCTACCGCGCATGGACTTGATGAACGCACTGATGATGTCGTAGTGCATGTCGCCGTTTTTGTCATACGTAAAGCCGCGACGCGGGTTGGCGATCTTTACGTCATCCACGGTGATGGGATAGCGCTCCCCCGCCGCGGGCGCTGGCGTTCCCTCGGTATCGGGACGCGTGACGGCAATCTCGCTCGCAAGCTCGAGCGTCGTGAGCGCCGAGCGCGCATCACCCGCGGCCAGCGTGCAAATGGTCTTAACCGTATCCTCATCGGCCGAGAATTTGCCGTTCAGGCCCTGAGGTGCCTCGAGCGCACGCTCGATAAGCATGGCGATATCCTCGTCCTTTAAATGCTCAAGCTCCACGACGCGACCACGTGAGAGCAGCGCCGAGTTGACCTCGAAGTACGGATTCTCCGTCGTAGCGCCAATCATAATGACGGTACGGTTCTCAACTGCATGCAGCAGGGCATCCTGCTGCGACTTAGAGAAGCGGTGAATCTCATCGATGAATAGAATGGTGCGGCGGTCGTACGTATTCAGGCGCGTCTTGGCCTCATCAATCACACGACGCAGGTCCTTCACGGTACCCGTGACGGCGCTGACCTCGACAAACTCGCTCTTGGTATGGTTGGCGATAATGTGGGCCAGCGTCGTCTTGCCCGTACCGGCAGGCCCGTACAGAATCACGCTCGAAAGCACGTCGTGCTCGATCGCGGCACGCAGCCATGAACCCTTACCGACGGCCTTTTGCTGGCCCACGTACTCGTCGAGCGAATTGGGGCGCATGCGCACCGCAAGCGGCGCATTCTGAAAGGAACGCTCGCGCGTCGAAGCAGAAAAAAGGTCGTCCATAGCCATCCCGTGTATCAATCAAAAACGTTTTCCACTAACAGTATACCGAATTAATACGAACTACCGTTCGTTAATATAGGTACGGTGCGGAAACTCCAGACCAGGGAACAGCTTGCTCGTCAGCTCGCAGAAATAACCGTCCGTCATGCTCGCGATATAATCCACCACGGCTTGATCCTTGTCGTCCTGCCAGGCATAGGTGCGATCATAGTAGGAAAGCTGCTGCTCAATGCGCGAAATATGGTGCTTAAAGATGTAAGAGGACTCGTCGCCACTGTTTAGATCCCGCAGGCAACGGTCGTAGAGCTTTACGAACGCCTCGCGCAGCTCCGCCTCGGAATCGCCTTCGATACCGCCCTTGCTATAGATCTTCTCGTAGTTCTCGCGCTTGGCTCGGCGAATTTCCTCAAACAGGTCCTCGCTCATCTCGATGCGCGGCTTACCATAGCTGTGCTCAACGATATCGATAGAGGCATGCGTGAGGATCCAACTGTTGTAGGCACCGCCCCGGCCATCATCAAAAGCGTCGGGCGAAAGCAGGCCCGCCGCGATCGCATCCTGACGGTCACGACCGACGTAGGCAAGAATATCCGAGATGCGAACGACGCAGCCCTCGAGCGTCATGGGACGCAGATGCTCAATTGCGCTATAGCCCGTGGCAATGCAATCCTCAACCGTCTGGTCAAACTGGTCAAAGGAGCCCATGTCCGAGAGCTCAAACACACGCTGCTCGTACTCGCCGTTATGGCATAGCACGCCGTCGAGCGTCTGGAGCGACACGTTGCGGCCATACAACGCGTCGAGCACGCGGACCGACTGCACGTTATGGAAAAAATAACGCCCCGTACGCTCGTGATAGATATCGTTGAGGAAGCGCTCGCCGGAATGGCCGAAAGGCGTGTGTCCCAAGTCGTGGCCCAGGCCAATCGCCTCGATCAGATCGCAATTGAGCCCCAGGGCGCGACCGATATCGCGCGCAATGCGCGAGACAAGCTGCACGTGCAAACCGCGGCGTGACAGATCGTCATTGCTACGAAAGCTAAAGACCTGCGTTTTGCCCGCATACCGGGTGTAAGCCGGAAGATGAAGTATCTTTTCGGTATCGCGCATAAACGCCGGACGCATAAGCGTGCCTTTGTCGGTAGTGCGATCAATACGACGAATGACCTGATCATCGTTGCAACGATACGGGTTGACATAGCCCGAAGCACGATCGGCGGCAATGCGCTCGACAAGCTCGGGCGACAACGCTGAGGGAATACGGTCCATGCGCGCCTTAATGACGGCCGTTTCTTGATTAGATTCCATGGCATGCTCCTTAAGAAGGATGCGCAATCGGTTACAAAGTGCAGCCCACGACCTCGATTATGGCAAAAATCGGCACTAAAAACGGGAGCAATGGCAGGGAGCGCGATTTTGTGAAGAGGCAGGAAAGGGCCAGAGCCAGGAGTGCGACGGCAAATGCCACGATGCCACCCATAGGGTCGAGCGTGCAAAGCGCGAAGAGCGCCTTGGCATCCCCCATGCCGATGCCCGGGATTTGGCGAAGACGACGCCAGAGGGACTCAGTCAGCACGAGAGCAAGATACACAATGACGGCAAGACCCGCGTGGTCAAGCGCTGTGTTCAAACCGAGGTCGAGCCAGACGCCTGCAAGAGCCGCCACCGCACATGCGCCGGCAAGCCCATTGGGAAACCGTCGCTCTCGGGCATCAATTGCCACGCCGGCAAAGATGCAAATCCAAAACGGGATATAGACCATCGGACGCCTCCTCGAGCTGCATCGCAAAAGCAAAAACCACCACAAAGGTGCCTGTCCCCTTTGCGGTGGTTTTGGTGGTGGTTATTTGGCGCCTTGCATGACCTCGTCGAGGGTGACGTTTACGGCATGCTGGGTAGGAACCCAGTCGACCTTCAGGAACAGCGCGGCCACCGTGATGGGGATATAGCTGAACATAAAGATCGGGAAGGTAAACAGGTTAGTCACCAGACGCCACTTTTGCGCGCAGTGAATATGCTTGTACTCAAAGATAGTCGTGAGCAGCGCCAGGATAAAGAAGGTCTGGTACATCATGGCAAAGGTCATAATGAGCGACGCGGCACAGGCCTGCATCTCGACTTCGGTAGCCAAAAAGCCGTGCGAGAGTCCACCCACGATCAGGAACGTCGCATTGGCGAGCATCGAGATGAGCGACAGCAGCATACCCGGGGCGATCGTCATGAACATGTCGTAGGCGGCAAAGCGATGGTAGCGGAACGTCGATTTGACAAGATGCTTGCCATAGGTAAAAAAGACCTGGTAGAAGCCCTTGGTCCAGCGCATGCGCTGTTTCCAGGATGCCTTGAAAGTCACGGGCTGTTCGTCAAAGAACTCCGCCGGCGCATAGCCAATGCGAATGCCGTGAATGGCGCAGAACGTGGTGAACTGAATATCCTCGGTCAGCGTGTGGAACTGCCAGCCGTGCATGCCCTCGATGACACTGGCGGAGATAAGGTAGCCCGAACCCGAGACGGCGCAAGACGTCTTGCAGATGTTGCGCGCGTTGTTGAGAAAGCGCGCCTCGCGCAGATACCACGTGGCATTAGCCGCCGAGATCCAGGAACTTCCGAAATTCTTGGAATTGCGGTAGCTCGTGACCACATGGAAACCCTGGTCAAAGGCATCATTCATCTTGGAGACGTAATCGCGGGAGATAACATTGTCGGCGTCGAAGATAAAGTAGCCCTCAAACGTGTCGGGATACTCGTTAAGGATGCGGTCGAAACCAAAGTCCATGACCCAGCTCTTACCCTTACGGGCAAGGTCGTTGCGCTCATAGACAATGGCGCCCGCCTCGCGCGCAAGCTGTGCCGTGTTGTCGGTGCAGGCGTCGGCGACCACGAAAACCTCGATAAGCTCGGACGGATAGTCCTGATCCTTGATGGAGCGAACGAGGTTGGCGATCACGGCCTCCTCATTATGCGCCGCGATAAAAAAGGCATAGCGATGGAGTTTTTTGGCCTTGGGAGGCGCGACCTCGCCACGAAGAGCGCCAATGACAAAGAAGACCACCTGGTACAGAAAGCAGACCGTGAGCAGCGTGACGACAATCTGGTTGAAGATCACGATGGGTGTGTTGGTTTGTAAAAAGGCGAGCATGCAGGCTCCCAGCAACGCGTAACGTAAACAATCGTATATCTTACCGCAGGCTTACCGAGTTCAAGAAACCACCTAATACTGGCTAGGCTTCGAGAAGACCGAGCTGCGGAACGATTTCATCTCCAACGGCCGTGCGACCGAGCGAGCGCGGAGCCAGATCGTCGAGAACCGCAGCGAGATCCCACGGCAACTCGTCGCGGCACTCAATGCGCTCCCCCGTCACGGGATGGTCGAACGCCACGCGCCAGGAATGAAGGAACTGCCTGGTCAGGCCCTGGTCGGCGCGCGCATCGCACTTGCCGTAGAGTGGATCGCCCACGCAGGCGTGGTTGATATGACGCATATGCACGCGAATCTGGTGCGTGCGACCGGTAAACAGATGGCACTCAACGAGCGTATAACCATCGTCAAAGCGCGTGGAATCAAAGCGCTCGAGGACTTTAAATGTCGTAATGGCCTGACGGGCAAAGGGGTCGTCCGAAACCGCCATCTTGACGCGGTCGCGCGTAGAACGGGCGATACCGGTATTGATGGTGCCCTCGTCCATGGCGATGTGCCCGTGGACAAGCGTGATATAGCGGCGGTCGAGCGTACGCGTGCGAATGAGATTTTGAAGCGCGCGCTGTGTGTCGTCGTCCTTTGCCGCAAGCATGAGACCCGAGGTATCGCGATCCAAACGATGCACGATCCCGGGGCGGTCCTCACCCTGTACGGTACCAAGATGGTCAATGCCGCAGTGGTAGACCAGAGCGTTCGCAAGGGTGCCGCTCTCGTGGCCATGGGCGGGATGGCACACCAAGCCCCGCTGCTTGGAGAGCACGATGAGGTGGTCGTCCTCGTAGCGGATATCGAGGGGAATGGCCTCGGGAATCACGTCAGTCGGATCGTGAGGCTCGGGCAGGTCAACCGAGATGCGGTCACCGGCGCGTACGGCATACTTTTTTGACAGACAGGTCTCGCCGTTCACGATTACGGCGCCGCCCTCGATCAGATGCGCGCAGGCAGAGCGCGTAGGGCAGCCGTCATTGGCGCCCAGATAGGCATCGAGACGCTGACCAGCGCAATCATCGGCAACGAGAATATGGATGTCGGCCATTAACGCTCATTCCTTTCGCGTATCTTGCGGGCACGCTCCCCACGCTGCTTGGCTTTGCGCTTAGCGCGGGCCTCGTCACGGGCGTTAAGCTCGGCGGTCGCATCGACCTCACGGGCAGCGGGGCTCAAGAACATGTAACCGAAGAGGGCGAGCACGACGCCCAAGGTAATGCCGATATCGGCCACGTTAAAGACGGGGAAGTCGACGAAGGTGGTGGCAATAAAATCGGTCACGAAGCCAAAGGCCAAACGATCGATAGCGTTGCCGATGGCACCGCCCGCAACCATCGCCATGCCCACAACCTCAAGATGGGCGAGCTGGGGTGCACGAACGAGGTACACGGCAATAGCGATAATGACCGCCAACGCCAGCACGGCAAACGCGATGCCATGCCCCTCGCCCATGCTAAAGGCGGCTCCGATATTGCGGACAAATAGAAAGTCGATCACACCGGGGATAACAGTCACATGCAAAGCGTCGCCCACGGCACGAACCGCAAGCTTGGTCAGCTGGTCAACAAGCAGCACAACCAGCGCCACCCCACCAGCAACACCTAACCGCCAGCGCAAAGGCGGCGTCATATCCCCAGCACGACCCAAAGAAATCCCCTACCCTCAAGATCATCGAATTACGTTTAATACAAAGAACTATCTTATATTGCCATACGCAGAACGCACGACATATCCACCAACGCAAGCGAAATAACCAGCTAAAAACGAAAGCGACATTCCGAATAACGGAATGTCGCTTAATAGCTTTCGACTAAAAACGCAAGTCGAAAGAAAGCCTCTAGCTCCAGCAATGGAAACGCCGCGTTATCGTCACCAACAGCGAAAACGTCCCTAAGCGAGCAAGGTGACGTGAAAGAGGAGGGAAGCGTACTTTGGTACGCGACCGACGATTGAACGTCAGATTGCCGCTTAGGGGCGTTTGCAGCGTCGGTAGGTTACGGCGTTCTACGAACGCCGTAACCTACAAAGCATCGGCGCAGCGCTTGCAAATATGCGCGTGGCCGTTGTACTCGCCGACGGTGGTGCGGTAGTTCCAGCAACGGTCGCAGCACTCGCCCTCGGCAGCCTCGATGGCAACGGAGAGCTCCTCGCCCTGGGTCAGCTCAACATCGGAGACGATGTAGAACTCGGCCAGGTCGACGGCCTTGTCGCCGGTCAGCAGCGCGTACATCTCGGCGGGAACGACCGCCTTGACGCGGACCTGCTGGCTCTTAGTGAAGGTGCCGGCAGAACGGGCATCCTCAAGGGCCTTGGTCACGGCGCTACGGAGCTCGAGCGAAGCCTCGAGCACGCCCTCAAACTCATTGGCCTCGTCGACCGTGATGGGCGACTTATACCAATCGAGCAGCGCGGCGTACTTCTGGTGATCGACGCAGCCGGCAGGTGCATAGGCCATGGCCTCATCGACTGTGTAGGACAGGATCGGCTGCAGGTCGCGCATGAGCATCGAGAAGAGCTCGGCCAGCACGGTCTGTGCGCTGCGGCGCTCGAGCGAGCCGGGCTTGTCGCAGTACAGACGGTCCTTCAGAGCGTCGAGGTACACGTTAGAAAGCTCGGTCACCACGAAGTCGTAGAGCGCACGGTAGGCGCGCGGGAACTCGAAGCTGGCGTAGGCGTCGTCGACCTCGGCCTGGACCTGGGTCAGACGGGCAACCATGAGCTTGTCGAGCGGCAGCAAGTCGGCAAAGGCGACGCCGTCGGTCTCGGGCTCAAACTGACCCTCGAGCTCGGAGAGCAGGAAGCGCAGCGTGTTGCGGAAACGGCGATAGGCATCAGACGTACGAGCAAGGATCTCGTGGTCGATGGAGACGTCGGAGCTGGTGTCGACAGAAGCAACCCACAGACGGATGATGTCGGCGCCCATCTCGTCACAGATCTTGTTGGGGTCGATGACGTTGCCGAGCGACTTGGACATCTTGCGGCCCTGGCCGTCGAGCGTGAAGCCCTGCGAGACGACCGCCTTGTACGGAGCATGGCCGTTGGCACCCACCGAGGTGAGCAGCGAGCTCTGGAACCAACCGCGGTGCTGGTCGGATCCCTCGAGGTACACGTCCGCCGGGTACTCAAGCTCGGGGCGATACTCGCAGACGGCCTTCCAGGAGACGCCGGAGTCCCACCACACGTCGAGGATGTCCTTATCGGCCTTAAGGTGATGGCCGCCGCACTTGGGGCAGACGCAGGCCTCGCCCAGGTAGCTCTCGGGAGCGTCGGTGAACCAGGCGTCGGAGCCCTTCTCGTGGAAGAGCTTGATGACGGCGTCGAGCGTGGCGTCGTTCATGACCTTCTCACCGCAGTCGGCGCAAGTGTAGCTGGGGATAGGCACGCCCCAGTTGCGCTGACGGCTGATGCACCAGTCGGGACGCTGCTCGACCATGGCGCCGATGCGGTTGGCCGCGTGGGCCGGATACCACTTAACGTTCTCGCGGACCTCTTTGCCAGCCTGCTCGCGCAAGCCGGTCTTGTCCATCGAGACAAACCACTGGTCGGTAGCACGGAAGAGCACCGGGTGCTTGCAGCGCCAGCAGTGCGGATAGCTGTGCGTGATCTTCTTCTCG
>DBEZQF010000182.1:0-4643 GCA_048254795.1 Collinsella sp.
AACGACGCCGAGTTCCTCGCCCGCATGCTGTCGGTCGGCAACGTGGTCGAGGTGTGGGTCCCCGACGACGAGTGCGAGGCCGCCCGCGACCTGACCAGGGCGCTCGAGGACGCGAGGGACGACCTCTCGCGCTCGAAGCAGTGGCTCTCCAAGTTCCTGCTCAGGCACGGGCTCGTCTTCGACGAGAGGACGCCCACCGGCCGCAGGAAGGGCAACTGGACCCGGGCGCACTGGTCCTGGATTGGATTGGCAACACCTATTTGGACGATTCCGGGAGGGACAGCCCCGCCTCCCTGAACTCGACCGGAGACATGTAGCCCAGCGTCGAGTGGATCCTGAAGTTGTTGTACCAGTGCACGTAGTCCGAGAGCTTGGCCCGGAGCTCGCGCGTCGTGCCGAACGTCTCGCGGTGGACGAGCTCGGCCTTCAGTATCCTGTTGGTCGACTCGTCGACGGCGTTGTCGTAGGGGCAGCCCTTGGCCGACAGCGACCTCTCAATGCCGAAGGCCTCGAGCATCAGGTCGATCTCGGCGTTGTCGAACTCGCTGCCGCGGTCCGTGTGGAAGACCTCGATGTCCGAGATGGGGAAGGAGAGCGTCGCGAACGCCGACTTGACCAGCCGGGCGTCCTTCCTGGGCCCGGCGGAGTGGCCGACGATCTCCCTGTTGTAGAGGTCGACGAGCAGGCAGACGTAGTTCCACGAGGCCCCGACGCGCACGTAGGTCAGGTCGCTGCATATATGGGTGCGCGGCGCCCTGCCGCCGAAGCCGCGCGCGACGACGTTGGGCACGTCGGCCTCGTTGACCGCCCCGGGGTGCACCTTGAACCTCTTCCTGCCGTATGCGCTGACCAGGCCGTTCTCCCTCATGATGCGGCAGACCCGGCGCCGGCTGACGGTGACGCCCGACCTCTCGAGCGACGCCTTTATCTTGCGCGAGCCGTACCGGCCCTTGCTGGCGGCGTGGGCCGCGACCACGGCCGGCGCGGCGGGGTCCGGCGCGGCGGGCCGGTCGGCCCGCGAGCGCATGGAGTAGTACGTCGACCTCGCGACGCCGAGGAGCCTGCACTGCGCTGATATGGGGTAGCGGCCCTCGTTGGCCGCTATGGCCCTCACTTTCGAGCGTATATCAGCGCCGCTTGTTTTAAGACGTCGACCTCCATCCGGAGCCTGCGGTTCTCGCGCTCGAGCTCCAGGATCCGGTTCTGCTCGGGCGTGCGGTTGCACGCGGCGCGCGGCGAGCCGGTCGCGTTTATCGACTTGATCCACCTCTCCACGGTGCTCTTGCCGAGGTCGTACTCGTCCATGATCTCGCGCTTGGGCTTGCCGGCGTTGTAGAGGTCGACTATCTGCCTCTTGAACTCGTCGGTGAAATGCCTCGGGTGCCTGGGGTCCCTCATATACGGCCCTCCCGTCTCCTGCGCCCCTCCCGGAACTGTCCACATCAGTGTAGCCAATCCACTGCTGATCTTCTCGTGCAACAGCCTAGTGAGGTCCTCGGGGCGCTACGGCGAGTACTACCGGGCCTGCAGGGCGCGGGGCATGGGGCACGGGCGGGCGCTCAAGGCCGTCGCGAGGAAGCGGCTCAGGGCGATATACGCCGTGATGCGCGACCGGGTGCCCTACCGGGAGTAGCCCCGACGGTTGACAAAACTATAGGAACACCCAACGTCTACTTTTCGTCAGCAACGCAAACGCCGATGCCCTGGCAACGCCAGCGAGCGGTCGCCAGGGCGAACAAATTGGCATGAAAAGAGGGCGGCATAGACCTTCTGGTCATGCCGCCCTCTTTGAATGACAAGTTGTCGCCCTGGTGACCGCGCAGCGTCGGCCCGTTACGGCGTTTGGTAAAACGCCGTAACTCCTACGGACGCTGGCCCATGCCACCCTCGAGGGTGACAGTCTCGCCGTTCATATACTTAAAGTCGGGACCGCAAAGCTGAACGACCACGCGGCCGATCTCCTTCTCGACGTCGCCGTAGTGACCAGCCGGCGGCATGTGGACGTTGGCCTTAAACGCCTCGGGATAGGCATCCTGGAAGTTCTCGAGCGCAGCGGTCCAAGCAAGCGGGCAAACGATATTGACGTTGATGCCGTCCTTGCCCCACTCGTTGGCGGCAACGCGGGTCAGGCCGCGGATGCCCTCCTTGGCGGCAGCATAGCTGCACTGGCCATAGTTGCCAAACAGGCCGGCACCCGAGGCAAAGTTGACCACGGAGCCCTTGGTCTCCTTCAGGTGCGGATAGGCCTTCTGCATGTACAGATAGGTAGCATACAGACCGGAGTAAATGGCCAGATTAAACTGATCCATGGTGTGATCGGCGATGGTCACGCCCGAGGCGCTGGCCTGAGCATTGTTGACGACGGCGTCGATGCGGCCAAACTCCTCAATGGCCTTGTCGATGACGTTCTGGACGACGGCTTCGTTGTCCTGACCGGCTGAAACATCGGCCTGAACAGGCAGAACCTTGACACCGTACTCGGCCTCGAGAGACTCCTTGGCGGCCTCGAGCTTAGCGACGTTGCGGCCGGTGATGACGAGGTTCGCGCCCTCCTTGGCAAAAGCGATATCGATGCCGTAGCCGATGGAGCCAGCGGAACCGTCCTTAAGCGTGGCCTTGCCGCCACCGGTGACGATCACGGTCTTACCAGTGAAAAGTCCCATACAAAGTCCTTTCAAATCGCGACGGGCACGCCCGCCGACTGCGCGTATCCAACTTCACGCGCCAAAAGCTGAAATGCAACTTTAGCGGGTTCAAGTGAAAAATAAAGACCGCAGCAGGCGAACGGCACCACGTCGTTCGGCGAAGGGATTGTCAAGTACAAACTGGATAAAGCGGCCGAGTTATTGTTATCAGATCGAGCCATCGAACACGTTTTGAAACTTTGCTGCGGCGCGCGGGATGTCGGCGCGAGACTTTATCATAGGATGACAAACAACGATGAGGAGCACATGCCTATGACAGACGAGCTGGACCCCCAGACTCAAGAGCATATTGATGATCCCGCAGACGTCACCACAGATACTGACGCTGTGACCTGCGATGGTACCGACGTCGACGGCCCCATCTTGGACGAAAGCGCTACGGCGGAAACCCCCGAATCAGAAAACGTCGATGAGCAAAACGACGATGCGCCCGCTCAGGACGACGCCCCCGTACAGGACGACGCCCCGCAAGCAGCGGGCCCCATCGAGGTGTCTTCGGAAGAAGAGCTCGATGCCGTCATGGACTCCATGATGGATGTTGTCAAAGCGATGAAAGACGCCGTCGCCGATGCCGATATCGATGCCGAGGAAGAGGAGGCCGCCGAGGCGGCCTCGACCTTTGTGCCCGGCGAGACTCCGGTTGCCGACCAGGGCAGCACCATGCCCTCGTTTCTGCAGCTCGAGCACCCCACGATTGGCGCCGATGCGGTCGATCCGCACGCAGCAGGCTTTTCTGTGGTCGAGGGCGGTACCGGCAATATCGCCGCGCCACAGGCTGCCGATGCGGACGCTGCCGACACCGCTCGCCCGACCGCCCCGCATTCCCCCGCCGCGAGCCGCGATCTGGGGACCGCTGTCTCGAACACTGCGAACGCCGTGGGCACCTTTATCGCCCAGGGCGCCTCGGCCATGCGCGAGATGAACGCCGCGAAAAAGGCACTTGCCGATGCCCGCGCCCACCTGGCCGAACTTGAGCAGCGCATTGCCGATCAGGCCGAGGAACTCGAGACGCGCCAGGATATCGCAGGCCGCTACGAGCAGATCGTCGCCGACCAGCGCCAGACGATTGCCACGGCCCAAAAGACTGCAGCGGCCGCCGAGATTGACCGTGATGCCCACGCCGCCAAAGCGACAGAGCTCAAGGGTCAGTTCGAACAAATGAAGACAGAGGATGACGCGACTGAGCTCCGCCTGAAGGCCGCGCTCGACGCCGTGGAGGCCCGCGAGGCGAGCTCGCGCGAGACCGGCAACCGCCTCGTTCGACGTCTTGAGGATTCCAAGCGCATCCGCGACAAGGTGAAGGCCGAGCGAGACGCCGGCATTGCGGCCGCACAACAAACCGTCGACGCCACGCGCGCCCAGCTCGAGACGCTGCGTCATGAGTATGCCGAGCTGCAACGCAATCCCTCGGCAAATCCCGCCAACTATACGGTGCGCACCAGCGAGCTCTCGATGCAGATCTCCGACACGGCAGATGCCCTGCGTAAAGCCGAAGAAGATGTCCCGCGCATCACCGCCGACCTTGAGCACTCACTTGCCGCAGCCGAGCAGGCCGTCGAGCAGGCGCAAGCCCCCATCGCCGACGCCAAGCGAGCCCATCAGGCCGTGACGGCAGAGGCCGATGCCGCGCGCGACGAGCTGCAGACCGCAAAAACCGCCGCCGCAACGCGCCAGCGCGAACTGCGCGAGAAGATCGCCGCCGAGGACAAGGCACGCCGCGACCAAGAGCAGAGTATCGCCAACGCCCAAGCAGATGCCGCACATGCGCAGTCGATCATCGAACAGGCGACCGAGGTACACGACCACCCAGAGATCACTGAGTCGCTTGCAGGATCCTTGGCCCGAGACAAAGCCGAACACGCCGAGACCGAGCGAGAAGTCGCCCAGCTCGAGGCCACCGAGGACGCGGTGCGCGAGCGTACCCGCGACTCACGCATC
>DBEZQF010000183.1:0-6940 GCA_048254795.1 Collinsella sp.
TTTGATATAGTGTTGAGAACTCTTTACGTTGGAGGATGTAACCGGCATGTCCGATTCGAGCGACAGTTCTAAGCCGCGACCCAAGACCGCGGCCGTTCCACACTACACGGTGGGCGAGGAGATCATGAACTCCGTCACCCATGGTGTCGGCTGCCTGCTGGGTATCGCGGGCCTGGTGCTCCTGATCGTATTCGCTGCCCTGCGCGGCGGAGGCCCGGCCCACATGGCCGCGGCAATTGTCTATGGCGTCAGCATTATCCTCGAATACCTAGCCTCCACGCTCTACCACGCGATTCAGCCCGCGCGCGCCAAGCGCGTGTTTCGCATCATCGACCACAGCTGCATCTACCTGCTCATAGCCGGCAGCTATACGCCGTTTTGCCTCATCACGCTCGCAAACGACGGCGGCCCTGCGCTGTTCTTTGCCGTATGGGCCATCGCCATTATCGGCATCGCCCTCGAGTGCTTTATGCGCGAGCGTCAACCGCACTGGGTAAGCGGCCTGGTCTACCTGCTGATGGGCTGGCTCGTTGTCTTTAAGCTGCCCGAACTTGTGGCGCTGCTCAACCCCGTGGCACTTGCCCTGCTCGCCGTCGGCGGCGTGTGCTACACCGCGGGCGTGCCGTTCTATATCGCCAAAAACGTGCGCTACCTGCACAGCGTGTTCCACCTGTGGGTACTCGCCGGCAGCATCTTCCAGTTCATGGCGGTGATCCTCTTCGTAATCTAGCGACCACGCCTGCGCGCCCGCGTTCTCGTTTGGGCGCCGGTGCAATTGCCGTATCCGCCATCAACGTTTTAACCTGACGTCCCGAATCTTGGAGGTTCGAGAAACTCCCGATGGACATAACCATCTCCCTTATCACCACCCTCGTTTTGACCCTCATCAACGGCTACTTCTCTATGTCCGAGATGGCGCTCACCACGGCCAAGCGCGCCGTGCTGGAGCACGAGGCCGAGGAAGGCGACAAGCGCGCCGAGCGTGCCATTAAGCTGGCTGCCGACTCCGACCAGCTGCTCGCCACCATCCAGGTCGCCATCACGCTCGTGGGCTTCGCCTCGTCCGCTGTTGCCTCGACGAGCCTGTCCGACCCGCTCGCCACGTGGCTCATGAGCTTTGGCATCGCGCCGCTTTCCGCCATCGCGCGCGGCCTGGCGCCGGTCATCATCACCGTCGCGGTCGCCTTTGTGTCCATCGTGATTGGCGAGCTTGTGCCCAAGCGCATCGGCCTTGCTAACGCCGAGGGCGTGTCCAAGCAGGTCGTGGGGCCGTTGTCGTTTTTCCAAAAGATCGCCCGTCCGCTCGTGTGGCTGACCGGCGCTTGCTCCGATGGCCTGGCCCGCATCCTGCGCATCAAGAGTGCCGACGACCGCCAGAACGTCTCGGAAGAAGAGATCAAGTACATGGTCTCGGAGCAGGACGACCTGCTCGACGAGGAAAAGCGCATGATCCACGAGATCTTCGACCTGGGCGACACCGTTGCCCGCGAGGTCATGGTGCCGCGCGTGGACACCACCATGTGCGAGGACGACGAGACGGTCGCCGACGTGCTGTCCACCATGCGCCAGACCGGCTTTAGCCGCATCCCCGTCTATCACGAGGATCCCGACAACGTTGCCGGCATTGCGCATATCAAGGACCTGATTCAGCCCGCGCTCGACGGCAAGGGCGACCAGCCCATCGCCGGTTTTTTGCGCGACGCCACCTTTGTGCCCGACACCAAGGACATCTTGCCGCTGCTGTCCGAGATGCAGACCTCTCACGACCAGATCGTGGTGGTCGTGGACGAGTACGGCGGTACGGCTGGCATTATCACCATCGAGGACATCGTCGAGGAGATCGTCGGCGAGATCGAGGACGAGTTCGACCCCGACAACAAGTATCTCACGCGCCTTTCGCGCCGCGAGTGGCTCGTTGATGGGCGTTTTTCGTGCGATGACGCGATTGAGCTTGGTTGGCCGCTCGAGGAAAGCGATGATTATGAGACCATCGCCGGCTGGATCTTGGAGCTTTGCGACTCGGTGCCCGACATCGGAGAGGTGTTTGAGGTTGCGGGGTACAAGTTTAAGGTGCAGTCGATGCGTGGCCAGCGCATCTCGCTCATTCGCGTGATCGCTCCGGCCGAAACCGATAAGAAGGATTCCGAGTCTTCGTCAGAGAAGCCGGCGGCGTCGGGTGCGGGCTCTGTGGACCCGCACGATGGCGACGAGTAGGGCAAGGAAGAGTAGGGGAGAGTTATGGCAGGCCTGTTCAACATCCTTAAGGTCACCGTCAGCGAGGACAAGATCTGCGCGCATGTGCTGGTGAACCCCGGCATGCCGCTCATGACCTCGGAGGATATCGAGGCCACGGCGCGCGTGTATTACCTGGTGCCGGCGATTGCCAAGCACCTGTGCCTGGGCGATTCTGGCCGCGAGTTCCAGGACTGCATGGGCCAGACCGAGCTTTGCCATCTGCTGGAGCATGTGACGGTCGAGCTCATGAACGAGACCGGTCTTGCCGGTAGCATCTCGTGCGGCCGCACGCGCGTAAGCGAGCACGACGAGCGCGTCTTTGAGGTTGAGCTTTCGTGCCCCGACGACGCGCTGGCCATCGGTGCGCTGTCTTCGGCCACCTTTATGATGGACTGGGCGTACCTGCACGCCGACCAGCCTGCCCCTGACGTGGAAGGCACGGTCGCGGGCCTGCGCAACCTGGTACTGGGCATGCGCGCCGAGGCCGAGGGCAAGGATCCTCACGAGGCCGTCGCCGCTGCGAACGGCGAAGATGCTGTCGAGGACGAGGGCGCTGACGAGGGCGATGTGCCGGCCGACGCCGAGTCCGTTGCCGATGCGACCGCCGAGCCTGTTCCCACCGAGCCCCAGGGTGTCCCCAACTTTGACGACGAGCCCCAGGTGGCGATTGATACCGAGGGCGCGGTTGCCGAGAACCACGAGGCTTCCGCTGCCGTCTTTGGCGGTGCGGCGACGGTTCCGGCAGGACCTGCGCATGAGGGCAGCCTGCCGCTCGTGGACGGCGCCGGCGAGGACCCGGGTGCCACGGCGGCCATGCCGGCTATGCCCCAGGAGTAGGCCTACGCGTTTATCACCATCACGTACCTGCGCCTTTGCCGTACGCAGATGAGCGGAGCGGCAAGTGATGCGCTGCGGGTATAATGGACAGCATTCAAACGGTGGGCACCGACGTGCCCGCAGGAGAGGAATGATCATGGGTAAGACTTTCAGCTTTGTCTCCGGCGCACTTTTTGGTGCCGCTGCCGGCGCTATTGTCGGCGTTGCTCTGGCCCCGCGTTCGGGCGCCGAGACCCGCGCCATGGCTGCCGATATCGCCAACGACGCCTGGGACAATATGCGCGACACCTACGAGCACAGCGCCGAGGAGGCCCGTGCTGCGGTGAATGACTTTGGCCCGATGGTCGACGCCAAGACCGATGACCTGCGCGCCAAGGTCGACCTGGCCCGCGAGCGCATGGACCAGCTGCGCGAGCAGCTCAACGACGCCATTTCGGGCGGCAACGTGACGCCTGCCGCCGACGTCGTGGTCGAGAACGCCGTCGAGGCTGATACCGAGGCTGCGGAGCCCTCGACCGAGGCATAATGCGCGCCGGGGATTTTGTCGGCGCCAAGATCTATCGCAAGCCTACCGAGGACAAGCGCACCAAAAAGGACGGCACGCCGCGCAGCCCTAAAAAGCTCGGAAAGATTCACTTTCCGGTCTTTACCCCGGGCGGTACGCGCGTGGTCGGCTTTATGGTCCGCCAGTCCGATATCGCGGGCATGATCGAGCGCCCCGATCGATTCGTAGCGCTCGACGCCATTGGTGTCTACGAGGGCGCCATTGCGGTCGATGACGTCAAGGACACGTACGATGCCGCCGCCGCTAAGCGCCTCGACATCAACCTGGACGATTGCATCATCTGGGTCGGTATGGACGTGCGCACGGAATCGGGTGACGTCGTGGGCTATTGCTCGGATGTGGAGTTCAAGCCGCGTTCGGGCATCGTGCAGGCATTCTATGTGACCGCCGGTGCTGCTTCGAGTGTTTTGGTCGGTGACACGCAGGTGCCGCCGACGATGCTGCGCGGTTATGCGGACGGCGCAATGATCGTTTCGGACGAGGTCAAGTCGCTCGGGTATTCGGGCGGTGCGGCTGCCAAGGCCGCCGAGGCCAGCGTCGTGGTGGGCGACAAGGTCAAAAAGGGCGCCAAGGTGCTCGACGACAAGGGATCGGTTGCCGTGGACAAGGGCAGTCGCGCACTGGGCAAGCAGCTCGGCAAGACGCGCGGCATGTTCAAGGCCTTTAAGGACGAATACCAAAAGGCGAGCGGAGGCTCGTCAAAAGCTACAAAATAGCGACGTACCAAATGATGGGAGGCAAGCCGGAGACCTGTTGCTCCGGCTTGCTGTGTTTATGGGGGAGGGCACATGCGCCAAAACGGATCCAACTTAAACGGGCGTTCGGGTGCGCGTCCGACGGCGCGCCGCGACCTGGGGCAGCTGCCCAGCGGTCAGCGCAAGCGTCACCGTAAGCCCGGCGCGATGTACCTCAACCATAGCCGCGGGTTTAGCGATCGCAGTGCGCGCATCGGCAACAGCCGCACACCCCGTCGTTCGTCTCGCCTGCCCTACGCGCTTATCGCCGTGGGTTGTGCACTCGTGCTGTTTATCGCTGCCGTCGTGGGCTACGTCAACCGCAGCGTGGACGTGGAGCTCAACGGCCAGAAGACCGCGGTGCGCGTGGGCTCTACGCTGCAGAATCTCATCGACGAACAGGATTTGACTGGCACCTACGACGCAGGCGACCTGCTGGCCGTCGATGACAGCGTGCTCAAGCGCCATGGGGGCGAAAAGCTGTCGGTGAAGGTCGACGACAAGCGCGTGAAACAGGGCAAATGGGATAGCCGCGAACTTGAGGGCGACGAGAAGGTGACGGTCAAGGATGGCCGTAACACCTACGAGAAGCACGAGGTTCAGGCTACGGTTATCGAGCCCAAGCTCAAGGTCGAGGGTACGGGCGCTATCGAGTATGTGCAGACGTGGGGTGTCCAGGGCCGCTCCGAGGTGTGGGTTGGCGAGCAGTCGGGCAAGACGCAAGACCGCGGCGAGGTTGTGCCCGTCACCGATTGCGTTGTTGCGTGCGCCAGCGTGGCGCCCAAGGGCAACAAAAAGTACGTGGCGCTGACGTTTGACGAGGGTCCGAGCGGCGCCACTAAACAGATCTTGCAGGTGCTCAAGGAAAAGGGCGTCACCGCGACGTTCTTCCTTTCGGGCGATGCGGTCGAGGCCTCGCCTGCCACGGCCAAGGCGATTGTCGATGCCGGGTGCGAGATCGGATCCAACAGCTACAGCGACGATTCGCTCAAGGGCCAGGACCGTGAGGCGGTACGCGAACAGATCACGAAAGGCACCGATGCGATTAAGTCGGCGACCGGCGTGAAGACGATGCTGCTGCGTGCTCCTTACGCTGCCTTTGACGAGCAAAACTGGATTGATGCGATGGACCTGGTCTCCGCTGTGGTCTCGTGGAATATTGACTCGGGCGACTGGCTGCTCAACGGTGCCGACGAGCAGGTCTCGACGGTGCTCGATTCGGTGACGCCGGGCAATATCGTGCTGCTCACCGATAGAGACGAATGCGCCGAGCAGACACTCGAGGCGCTGCCGCAGATTATCGACGGCCTCATTGCCGACGGCTACAAGATCGTGACGCTCAGCGACCTGGTCAAGACGGACACGTCGCTGAGCAAAAAGCTCACCTCGCTGACGAAGGTCGCCATGCCCAAGGACGCCGTGTTCCCCCAACTTGCCGAGGACGACGACACCACAGAGTAGTCATTGGGTAGTCGTTTAAGAACGTCCCCAATGGCTATGTCACGGATGCGTCAGCATTTGGTATGCCTGCAATGTGCAGCGCATAAATTCGATGCAGCAGGGCGATGCTGATGCTATAGTTACTGCGGTTAATGAGGGTCAAGAGAAAGGTTACAGGTGAAATCCAAACCTCGACCATACAGTCGATGACCCCATGCAGGTGCTTTTTGCGCATGCACGGGGTGTAAGCGTCGAGCGGCGTGCCGCCCGCGCATGCGTATACATATCCAGAAGCCC
Source organism: Collinsella sp. (assembly GCA_048254795.1). Classification (GTDB taxonomy): domain Bacteria; phylum Actinomycetota; class Coriobacteriia; order Coriobacteriales; family Coriobacteriaceae; genus Collinsella. The sequence continues at coordinate 6,109 of DBEZQF010000183.1, forward strand.
CCGGACGCCGCACGCGCGGCCGCGTCCGGAGGAATTATGATGGGGAGCACCATTGAATTATCTGAGTGAGATGCTCAAATTGCCGGTCTTGGACGTCGATGGCGAAAAGCTCGGCGTAGTGAACGATTTTGGCATTGCCACCGGCGAAGTTTTTCCGCACGTGACGTCGCTCGCGTTCCGCGGACCCGGCAAGACGCCGTTTATGATCAGCTGGCGCAAATGGGTCGACCGTATCGACGAGACGGGTGTACACCTTAAGACGTCGGCCACCGAAATCCGTTTTTCGTACCTGCAGCCGACCGAACTCTTGCTTGCCCGCGACGTGCTCAACAAGCAGATTGTCGACACGCAGGGCATGAAGGTTGTGCGCGTAAACGACATCAAGTTTTCCATGTCGGGCGAAAACCAGCTGCGCCTGCTGGGTGCCGAGGTCGGTGCTCGCGGTCTGCTACGCGCCATCAGCCCCGCGCTCGAGCATATCGTCGAAGGCTTTATGAAGCACCTAGGCAAGCCGCTCAGTGAGGACATCATCGCTTGGTCCTACATGGACCTGCTCGACCGCTCGACCAAGAACATTCAACTCTCGGTGTCGCACAAGACGCTCGGCGAGCTGCACCCTGCCGACATCGCCGACATTATCGAGCAGCTCGACCCGCGCCTACGCGCGCAGGTGTTTGCGCAGCTCGATACTGCCCAGGCCGCCGAGGCCATCTCGGAGTTCGATGACGACGAGCTTATGACCGAGATGCTCGAGGGCCTGTCCGACACGGACGCATCGTCGATGCTGGCCATGATGGACCCGGACGACGCCGCCGACCTGATCGACGAGCTC
>DBEZQF010000184.1:0-1182 GCA_048254795.1 Collinsella sp.
AACGACGATCTTATCCTCGGGCATATACGAACGGACGAGCTCGTAAGCATCGCGATAGAAATTGCGCAGGTAGTGAGCAGGAATGCCATCCGTCATGGTGAAGAGGCTCTTGCGGACACTCATCTGCGGCGTATCCAGCAGTTCAATGCCCAGCAGGCTCTCGGCCTCGCCGTAGCGATCGGCCAGACGCTCGAGCACGTCGAGCGCGACATGACGACCGTTGGTGGACGAATGCCACTCGGCAACAGCCTCTGGCGTGGCGGGCGAATCATTGGAATCGCCCTGGCCACCGGGCACAGTTGCCAGATCAAGCAGCACGCGGATGTCGTACTTGGCAGCCCACTCAATCGCACGGTCAATGTAGTCGACAACCGAGATGTAGGACGCATCGGACTCCTGCGAGCCAAAGGCATACCAGGGCACCGGCAGACGCACGGCATTGAGACCGATCTGCGCCATGCGACGGAAATCGTCCTCGCTCACAAACGTCTCGTAATGACGGCGCATGCGCTCGTTATAGGCGGCGGTGCCCATGGCCTCCTGCAGCTCGGCCGCGCTGGATGCACCGGTCGCCGCGTATAGCGACGGGGTCACCCAAGGCTCGGGAATAAACCAGCCAGAGAGATTAACGCCGAGTATCCTCTCCATCACTGCCCCCTTCGGATCGTGCAGGCCGAGCCTGCATCGTATTGCACAGGAAAAGTATCGTTTTGAGTATACCCGCGCGTGCGGACAGACGACCGAACGGTCTGTAAAGTGGCGCAAAAGCGGGAGGAATATCTGGGCGGGCCCGAGATGGCGCGCCGAGATGTACATATGCGCCGGAAGTAGGCGGCCGGAAAATGCATCCCGTTATGAGCGCGGGATCTGGGACGCAATTTCCGCAGAGTCCTCGATAAAAGAAAAGGACCCCTTTGCAGAGGTCCTAGTCAATTCAAGGTGGCGGGGAAGGGAATCGCGTCCGCGCGCTGCGCGGACGGACCGCTGCGGCGCTTACGCGCCTTGCGAGCTGCGCTGGCAAACGCTTACGCGTTTACTCAGCCCCGCGCCCTCACGGGGTTCGATTCCATGTGGGGCTGCATAAAAGAAAAGGACCCCTTTACAGAGGTCCTAGTCAAGTCAAGGTGGCGGGGAAGGGAATCGAACCCCTGACACGAGGATTTTCAGTCCTCTGCTCTACCA
>DBEZQF010000185.1:0-1850 GCA_048254795.1 Collinsella sp.
TGGCTCTCAAGATGCAGCAGCTGGGCAACGACCAGGTTGGCGCTGACGGAGTTGATCTCCTCGCCCAAGAAGATGATGCGGTCGTTGAGCAGGCGCGAATAGATATCGTAGCTGCGCTCGCCGCGCGGCGTCTGCTCGATAACGTATGGCACGAGGGCGGAATCGAACTTAGCGATCATACGCATCTCCATTTCTCTCTTACGGACCAAATTGGTTCTAGATAAACGTACGGTGCCCGCATGCTATGCATTGGCTGGCACCGTACGAAGCAACCGGATAACCGGTGTATAACTTTACCCCATCACGGGCGCACGCATGCGCTCGCGGGCAAGGTGGCGAGAATTACTCGGCGTCCTTGGCGGTCTCGTCGACCTCGGTCACCTTGGCGTTCTCGACCAGGTGGTCGACGGCCTTGGAGCGACGGATGGACTCGCGGACGGCAGGCATGCGGCCATCGGCGATGAACTCGGCCTTGGAAGCCTCGACGTCCTTGACGCCAGCCTTCTCGAACTCGGCGTTGATATCGTCCTCGGTAACCTCGATCTTGAGCTCACGGGCGAGGGCGTCGAGAGCCAGGGACTCGCGGGCGACGTCGTTGGCCTGCTTGTGCAGGTCGCCGATGAACTGCTCCATGGTCAGGCCGGAAGCGGGCAGCCAGGTGTCCAGCGTCATGCCGCGGGCAGCGAGGTTGGACAGGAAGTTCTGGCCAAGCTCCTCAAAGACGGACTGCTCGTAGTCGGCGTCCATCTCGTCGAGCTGCAGGCGCTCGGCGAGAGCGGAGACGCAACGGTTCTCCTTCTCGGCCGGGAGGCGAGAAGCCTTGTCCTGCTCGATCTCGATCTTGATGGCGTCGCGCATGGCGTCGATGCTGTCAAAGCCAAAGTCGGACTTGACGAGCTCGTCGGTGAGCTCGGGGGTGTTGCGGACCTTGATGCCCTTGATGGTGACCTCGACGGTGTGGGTCTCGGCCTCCTCGCCCTCCTCAACCTCGTCGGTCCAGGTGACGGTCTTGACGTCGTCAACGTTGGCGCCGATCAGGGCCTCGTTGAACTCCTTGGGGTTGCTGTCGCTACCGGCGATGAGCATGCGGCCCTCGGCGGCAAAGTTGTCGGCGTTCTCGACGGCCTTGAGGTCGACGGTGACGTAGTCCTCGGCCTCGACGGCGCGACCCTCGACGTCCTCGAAGGTGGCACGGTAGTTGAGAAGCATCTCGACCTGGTTGTTGATCTCGGACTCGGTGACCTCCGCGGGGGGCATCTCGATCTCGACAGCGTCGAAGGAGGAGAGCTCAGCGGCGGGACGCAGGGAGAACTCGACGGTGTAGGTGTAGTCCTCGTGATCCTTGGCGAGGTCGAGCTCCTTGTAGTCACCATTCTTGGTGGGGACGATGTCCAGCTCGTTGAGGACGGCGGACTCGTTGGCGGCGATCAGGTCATTGGTGGCCTGAGCGAGGGTAGCCTCGGCGCCAAGAGCGGAGTCGATGACCGGACGGGGAGCCTTACCGGCGCGGAAGCCCGGGAAGCGGTACTTCTTGGCGGTGTCCTTGTAGGCCTTCTTGATCGCGGCGTCGACGTCGGCGGCCGGGATGGTGACCGTAGCGGTGAGCTTGGCGTCCTTGACGTCAGAAGCGGTGATGTTCAACACGTTCCTCCTCATACTGCCCAGCTTATCTGAGGTGCTGGTACCTTTATGCAACAAGCGTCGCGAGGGCATAAGCCGACGCGGGTGCGTTGGTGCGGGCGAAAGGACTCGAACCTTCACGGGAATCCCACCAGAACCTAAATCTGGCGCGTCTACCAATTCCGCCACGCCCGCATGAGCGCACAGATTAGGAATGATAGCAGATACGA
>DBEZQF010000186.1:0-2897 GCA_048254795.1 Collinsella sp.
GGCAGATAAGGAACGTCCCCAGGTGCCGGCCGCGGGCGTGACTTTCGTCCCGTTTGATACTCCGCTGGCCTAGATGTTCGTCATGTGCGCCCGTAAACGTGGGACAATGGCGTTGCTGGTATCACAGACAAAGGATGTGCCTATGAACGCCCCCGTTGCCAAAACCTGTCGGCAGCGCTGCCTGTTTGCGCGATTCGCTTCCGTCTGCGCGCTCGTTGCGCTTGCGTTGTTGCTGCTGCCTGCCGCCGCGCACGCCGACGGCTACTCCATGACCCAAACCTACATCAGTGCCACGGTCGAGGCCGATGGATCGCTGACCGTTGTCGAGGGACGCCAGTTTGATTTCGACGACGACATCAACGGCGTGTTTTGGGAGATCAATACGGGCACCAACCAGCAGGGCGGCACGGCGGACGTTGACGTGCTGAGTGTCGAGGAAGAGGACACCGCGTTTAACAAAGTCGATAGCGCGAACAAGGGCGACTCTGGCGTCTATACGGTCGAGCAGACCGGTGACGGCGTAAGGATTAAGGTGTTCAGCCCTCACGAGAGCGGCGACAGCGCGATCTATTTCGTGAGCTACACCATGACCGGTGCGGTTATGAACTGGGCCGATACCGCCGAGCTCTACTGGAAGTTCGTGGGTGACGGCTGGTCTGCGGATTCCGACGATGTCGAGATGGAAGTGTACTTCGCAAATGCCGCTGCCGGGACGGCGGCCGTCAAGGGCGATAACTTCCGCGCATGGGGCCACGGCCCGCTGACGGGCGACGTATCGCTCGATGCGGACGAACCCATGGTCACCTACACCATTCCGTGCGTGCACGAGGGTGAGTTTGCCGAGGCACGCATCGCCTTCCCCAGCGACTGGGTGCCGCAGCTTGCCGCCTCGGGCGAAGAGCGCATGTCAACGATCCTGAGCGAAGAGAAGGAATGGGCCGACGAAGCTAACGCCCGCCGTGAGCACGCGCGTGCGGTTGCCGGCGCGATTGCCGTGATGTGTGTTGTTGTGGCGGTTGCCTATACCGGTGTAATCGTGATGCTCAAGCTGCGCAGGCCCAAGCCCGAGCCGCTCTTCCAGGACGAGTACTTCCGCGATGTGCCCTCCGCCGATCATCCCGCGGTGCTTGCAACTCTTATGAGCTGGAACGACGTGCCCGATCAGGCATATATCGCCACGCTGATGAAGCTGACCGACGACCGCGTGATCAAGCTGGAAGAAGCGACCGAGACCAAGAAGAAGGGTCTGCTCCGTCGCGAAAAAGAGGAGCAGACGTATCGCATCACAGTGACCGACGAGGCCTGGAAGGCTGCCAAGAAGGACGGCATCGACCGCGACGTACTCAAGGTCTTCTTCGCTGGCGTTAAGCCCGATAAGGACGGAGTCCGTTCGCGCACGTTTAGCGAGCTGGAGGAATACGCTAGCGAGCGCACCACATCTGTTGGCGACAAGCTCGAGGACTATCAGAGCACGGTTAAGGGCAAGCTGGAGGCGCGCGAGCTTATCGCCTCGGACGGCACCGTCGCCCTGGTTGCCGGCTTGGTTCTCGGCATCATCATTGTCTTTGGCATTTTGGGCTCTCTGTTCTATACCGACTTTGCGGGCGCCAACGTCGGTGCCGCTATGATCTCGATCCCCGTCACGATTGTGGGCTTTGTCCTGAGCTGCACCTTCCGCCGTTACACGTCGGAGGGCGCCGAGGTGGCGGCTCGCTGCAAGGCGCTCAAGCATTGGCTCGAGGATTTTACGCGCCTGAAGGAGGCCGTCCCCAGCGATCTGATCTTGTGGAACAAGCTGCTGGTGATGGGCGTTGCCCTGGGCGTTTCGAAAGAAGTGCTGCGACAGCTGGCCGAGGCCGTGCCTGCGGATCTGCGCAACAGCGACGATTTCTACGACAACTACCCCTGCTACTGGTGGTATTACCATCACTACGGCAACGAGTCTCCGCTCGATTCGTTCAACGATGTGTATCACGAGACCATCCGCGAGCTGGCTTCGAGTTCCGATAGCTCGAGCGGCGGCAGCGGCGGCGGCTTTTCCGGTGGCGGCGGTGGCGGCGTCGGCGGAGGCGGCGGCGGAACGTTCTAGCGAGTTCTGATTTTTGGGATGGATCTTCTCCGGCGACTGCCGACGGATCCATCCCATTTTTATGCGCTACCTACGAAGACTGTCCCCAACGACTAGTCACTGGGAACGTTCCTAAATGACTAGGTATGGCTGCCAGGTTTAGGCTGTTAGGTCGAGTTCGTAGAGGAAACTTTCGCGCGGCATGTCGTGACGGCGCTCTTCGCGGTTGGCGCGGTGCGTGGCGGTGCGCTTAAAGCCGTGCAGCTCGTAGAACTTCCACGAGCAGTTGGAGTCGGTGTACAGGTGCGCCCTCGTCGCTCCAAGCGAGGACAGGTGCGAGACCGCGGCATCGAGCAGAACCGTGCCAACGCCCAGGCCATGGACATCGGGATCGACGGCAAGCAGCGTGACCTCGTTGTCGTGCGGCAACGGGCTGCTCTCGAGCAGACGGTTGTTGGTTCGGATGGTTGCGCGCACAAACGAGAGATACTCGGCGCAGGCATCAGGCTCCAGCTCACGCATCTGCGATAGCAGTGCGCGTTCGGTATCCATCCAATGCTCGTTGATAGTGACGCCGGAGTTCTGTCCTGCGCGTGCAAGTGCAATGCCGCGCGCCTCGCCGTCAATCACCGCAACCTGTGAAAACGTCGACGACGAAAGGCAATAGGCGAGGTCGCACGCGGCCTCGAGGCGGTTGTACTCATCGTTATCCGAATTGTTATGCCAAAGCTGCTGCAGAATCAGCGCGATGGCGTCGAAGTCTTCGGTATCAAACGGTCGGTAGAGAACCCGCGAGACCATGGTGCCTCTTTCTTTTGCGGATGCATAT
>DBEZQF010000187.1:0-11525 GCA_048254795.1 Collinsella sp.
CTCACATTATGTCTATTAGATAGCGAAAAGTTTAGCAAGCTCGGCCACCGAGTGCACCACCGCATCGGCGCCCGCGGCCTCGTGCTCCCCCGGCGCTGCCGCGCCCGAATAGATGCCGATGCACGGCACGCCCATCGCGTGTGCGCCCTCCACATCGTTAAAGCGATCGCCGATCATCACGGCATCGTCGGCCGTCGCGCCGAGCGCCGCCAGGGCATCGCGAACCGAATCGGCCTTGGTCTCGCGTCCCTGCGGCGGATTCATGCCAACCACCGCCTCAAACTGCGAAAGCCCCAGCTCGCCCACCATGTCAATGCACTTTGCCTCCATGCGTGACGTCGCCACGACCAAGCGATGCCCCTGCGCGACAAGGCCATCGAGCAGCTCGGGGATTCCATCGAACACGGGATACTCTTCCGGTCCCAGCTCATCAAAAAAGGCACGGTACTCGTCAGCCACCACAAGCGACTCCTCGCGGGAGAAGCCATAAAAGTCGTGAAAGCTCTTCCACAGGGGCGGCCCGATCATGCGGCGCAGGTCACCCATCTGCGCCTCCGAAAACCCGCGCGCGGCCAACGTCTTGCGCGTCGAGCTCATCACCGCCCGACCCGTATCGGCCACCGTGCCGTCAAAATCGAACAGCACAACCGGCCGCCTGTATATCTCCAACGCCTCCATCGGCATTCCTCTTCCCCAGTTGATGATTTCCACACCGACACTTCAAACTGTTGACTATTCAACAATTGAACCTAGAAATGTGGAACGACTCCACTATACTTGTCGCACTTTGCTCTCAGAAGGCGGCGCGCAAGCGCCCCAATGAAAGGTGCAATTATGTCTTTTGCCATCATAACCGACTCCACGTCGGACATCTCCCCCGCCCGTGCTCAAGAGCTTGGCATTTACGTCATTCCACTGCATGTGATTATCGAGGGCGAGGACCTGCTCGACCAGGTACAGATCACCGCCGAGGAGTACGTCGCCCGCATGGCCGGCTCCGAACAGCTGCCGCACACCTCGCAGCCGAGTGCCGGCGAGTTCAAGGCACTCTTTGACCGCGTGCGTGCTGACGGCCACGACAGCGCGATCTTTATCTCGCTGTGCAGCGAATGGTCCGCCTGCTATTCCAACGCATGCCTGGTCGCCGAGACCCACGAGCTCGACGTGCGCTGCATCGATTCGCGCACCGGCTCGGGTGCCGAGGGCCTGCTGGTGGAGTACGCGCTCGCCATGCGCAAGGACGGCCGCAGCCTGGACGAGACCGAGGCACAGATCCGCGCGACCCTGCCCGACGCGCACCTGCTGCTGATTCCCCGCACGCTCGAGAACCTCGTTAAGAACGGCCGCGCGCCCAAGCTCGCCGGCCAGCTCACGCAGATGCTCAATATTCGCCTGGCCGTTTCGCCGGAGTGGCAGTCGGGCGAGATCAAGGCCATCAAGAAGGGCCGCGGCGCCAAGCGCATCGTCGCCAACACCATGGCAGACTGCCTCGCGTTTTTGGCCGAGCATCCGGGCTCCAGCGTGCGCGTGCTCACGACCGGTGCCGCCGAGGAGCAGGAGCTTGTCGACGAGGCACTCGCAGGCCAGGACTACGTAGACGCCGGCACCGGCCCCATCGGCTGCACCATCGCCACCCATGTAGGCGTCGACGCCATCGCCATCAGCTACTGCCCCCGTTACCAGCCCATCCACTAGGGGCACCTTTACCACTTGCGGTGAGATAGGGACTGTTTTTGGCTCTTCAGCCGCCAATCAATCCCTATTCCACCGCAACTTAGAAGCAGTTCATTTGGGACGGGGCTAAAAAGACTGGTATCAAACGTTTCAGACCAGTCTTTTTAGCCCCGTCCCATTTTAGCTACTCTACATCAGCCCGCTCAGGGCGATGTCGACGGCCTCGTTGAGGTCGTCAGTAATGTGTACCAGATCCGGATCGAGCGGGCTGATCATACCGGCGCTCATCACCGGGCCGTTGGGCCAGTCGAACAGACCCCCTCGCGGTACCCACTGGACAAAAATGGCAAATATGAGTACTGCCACCAAATTAGTAGCAGCAAAATCTCGCCGGAATCGATCGTTTCGATTAATTTCACGCCTTGCCAAGGCTCAAAATGCCGTGTTTGGTGGGTTAGATATATAGAATAATGTCGAATTGGTATTCTATTCTTGCCAAATGTTATGAGACTACATTAACAGCAGTACTCACATTTGACGTTATTTGACCACGGGGTCATTCGAAAACCCCTCCCCACGCCGCCAACCCGCCCCATAGCCGTCAAAAACCTTTAACAACAGCCGCCGCACGTTTTGGCACCGGCTGATTGCCACTCACGGATCGGTACCCCACTATTACCGAACCAAAATCGAAGTCGCGTATCTCATAAAGCTGAAATGACGTACCCTCATCCCAATGAACGCTGATAAGAATGGCTTTCAAATGAGCAACGGCACGCATCAATACGCCCTTTTCGGGAGCGCCCTATTCAAATTCAATAAAACGGTCGTCCACGCTTCGGATCCGCGCAAGCAAATCGTTATCTGCAGCAGCGGTCCAGACATCCGTTATACAACGCTGGAAGAATGGGAGAAAGCTGGCGATTCTTTCGATAGACGGGCGCAGATCGAAGATATCGTCACCAGCGCAAGCCCAGCGCGCGACAAACTCGAGCTCTTCCGCAATCTCTTTACTGGTCGCAAAGATGTCTACGCTCATGGGTACCGCAGAAAAGACGGAGGAATTGGCTATACGCCCGCCTGCGCAAATGAGTGGAAGTCAGGCATTTGCCCCAAAGCAAGCCACCAGAGAGTCAAATGCACGGAATGCAGCAGCCGCGTCTTCCCCGAGTTGAGCGATGCCGCGATCATCGCCCATTTCAGAGGCAATGACGATAGGCTTCGAGACGTTATAGGCCAATATGTGCTCGATAAAGACAGTAACACGAAAGTCCTGGTCATCGATTTTGACGGAGCCGATTGGAAAGAAGCGACGAAAGCCATTCGACATGTCGCAAAAAGCCACGGAATCGATGTCGCAGTTGAGCGATCGAGATCGGGCGACGGCGCACATGTCTGGTTTTTCTTCCTAGAGCTCGTCAGCGCAAAGACCGCACGAGATTTTGGAAGCAGCCTTATCACCGAAGCGGCGATACTGAACAAGACAATCACCTTCAAAGCATTTGACCGAATGCTGCCCGCGCAGTCCACCATTCCTGAGGGCGGCTTTGGAAATCTCATAGCGCTGCCTTTTCAAGGAAAAGCACAGCGAAAAGGGAACAGCGTATTTGTTGACGAGCAATTTGAGCCCTTTCCCGATCAATGGCTTTACCTTTCGCAAATCCAGTTAATCCCGCGCGTGACGGTGCAAAATCTGATCGAGAGCATCGAAAATAGGTCACATGGAATAGCAGCTGTTGCGGCGGCAAACACCGGTGTGCCACATTCCCAGAGACTGCGAAAGCGGCTTCCGCTCACACCGCGGGACTTCCCGTCATCGCTGTCCGTCACGCAGACCGATATGCTCTATATCCCCGAAAAATCTCTGAGTCCCGCAGCTCAAATGGAAGTCCGCAGGCTTGCAACATTTGCCAACCCAGAATTCTTCCGCGCACAATCTATGCATCAATCGGTATTCGGCAAACCGCGGTTCATAGACCTCAGCGAACTTAGAGATGGCTACGTCGCGATTCCCAGAGGCTGCAAGGTTCAACTTGAGCGGCTGCTTCAAGAAGCCGGCGTTTCTGCCCACTATTCAGACAAACGCAAGCCGAGCCATCCAATTGCGATGGCATTTAAAGGGACTCTTCGCCCTGAACAGCAAATTGTCGCTGAACAGATGCTCAGCTATGAAGACGGGATCATGTCCGCACCGACGGGGTTCGGCAAAACCGTCATCGGAGCTTATCTTATTGCTGCCATTGGTCTTCCAACGCTCGTCATCGTTCCTAAAACTGCGCTCATTGCCCAATGGAAATCCCAACTCGAACGATTTCTCGACATCACGGACAACAGAGAGCCCGTCCGAACCCCAAAGGAACGAATCAGCAAAAGACAGCCTCCGCTCATTGGGCAAATCGGAGGAGGCAAGACCGCCATAAGCCGTCTCATCGACATTGCTTCATTCCAGTCGCTATCCGGCAAGGATCCCCAAACCGGCGAGTCATTAGCCAAGGAGTTCGTTCGCGATTACAGTCTCATCATCTGTGACGAATGCCACCATGCGGCCGCGCCACAGCTTGAGCTTGTCCTCAAGTCCGCTCCTGCCAAATATGTATATGGCCTTTCCGCAACGCCCGAGCGTTCGGACGGACTCACGCGGGCACTCTCGATGCTCTGCGGCCCGGTTCGCTATGTCGTCGATCCAAAAACGCAAGCAATCCAACAGGGGATTCAGCGCATTGTTAGACCGCGTTTCACCGGAATTCGATTACCCACCTACGGACCAGGAGCATCCTTTAACCAAATTCTCGATCTCCTGTGTGTACACGCCGCGAGAAACGAAGCAATTATCGAGGACGCCCTCGAGGCCGCATCAAACGGCCGGCATCCGCTTGTGCTATCTAAAAGAAAAAAGCATGCCGAAGAGCTATGCAGGCTACTTCAAAGCCGTGGACACGAACCCATACTCTTAACCGGAGAAATCGACGCCAAAGAAAGAAAAGCAATACTGAAGAGTCTTCCCAGCTTTGAGCATGATCATCGAATCATCGTCGCAACTGAAAGTCTTCTGGGCGAGGGCTTCGACCTGTCTTACCTTGACACTTTGCTCATTGCCACTCCAATATCTTGGGACGGCAGCATAACGCAGCAGGCAGGTAGGCTACACAGAAGCCACGAGGGCAAACAGCGGGTTGAGATATTCGACTATGTTGACCTGTCGATACCCATGTTCGCGCGCATGTACCAAAAGAGGCTCAAGACCTACGCCAAGCTGGGGTATGAAGTCTTTGCGGCAAACGACAACAGACAGGACAATCGAAACATCCTCGTTAGGTCGGCAAGAGCCGTGGAGGCTTTAGTGAATGACATCGAGAACGCATCGAAAAGCATTTTTATTGCCGCACCCTACGCGTCCGCCGCATGCCTTGAAAAGCTCGCCGCTGCACTCGCGGATGCCGCTACCCGTGGAATTGCCCTTGAGATTTCTATTGCTTCAACTCCACGCGATGACGTGAAAGCGATTTTTGCCGAGATGAACGTCAACTATCTCATCAAAGCCGAAGGACGCCTGTGCGCATCAGTGATTGACGGGGAAACTGTCTGGTACGGAGCTATTCCGTTGCTGGCTTTCCCAAAGAAAGAAGACTGCAGCATTCGTTTCAAAAGCAGCGAAGTCGCAGCCGAGCTTTTGAGCGAAATTCAGCGAAAAGTGGAACCGGAGGCCGCGGCGACGAACGGGGTACCCCCAGCAGTTGCGGTGAAATAGGGACTGTTTTTGACTTATTAGCCGTCAATCAATCCCTATTCCACCGCAACTTAGAAATCGGCAATCAGCCCTGCGGGCCCTGGAACAGCTCCTCATGCGAGCCCATTCTGACCAGCCGGATCACAGGATTAGTCTTATGCGGTAAGTAGAGAACGACCACGTCGACCAAGCCATCGGATAGGTGGAAATCGATGTGGCCGTTGTAGTTTCCGCCCGGGTTTGAAAGCTCATGGGCGCCATATTCCGCGGGAAGCGAGCCGTGAGCTGCAAGCTCTGCGACTGCCGCCTTAAACTCACTCTTTAGCTGCGGATGCATGCGCATCGTTCGTTTGTAGTCCGCCCTAAATTGAGCCTCGACTTTAATCTCGAACATCGCTATTCCTCATCGAGGAATGACATAAGCTCATCAGCGTTGTTGAATGACGGGCTATCGTCCGGCAAAATCCCCAACTCATGAGCCTCGGCGATCACCATGGCACGCCTCGTCGCCTCGTTGGGCACCTCCGCCCTTCCTACAATCTCAAAAGGAATCTTTCGCTGATTTACAAGCTGCCGAACGGCAAGATTGAGATAGGAATTGAGGCTGAGGCCGACCGAATCCAAGAACTCAGTCGCCTGTTCCTTGAGCCCCTCTTCGATGCGAACCGTCGTAGGCTTAACCGTTGCAGTAGACATACGCGACCTCCTCGCCTCGTCTTTTGCATCAGTATACCCCGTTTTGATGGCATACTGATGTTAAATAGCATCAGTATGCCGTTCACATTACTATAACAACAGTCACAGCGCCCTACATCAGCCCGCTCAGGGCGATGTCGACGGCTTCGTTGAGGTCGTCGGTGATATGCACGAGCTCGGGATCGAGCGGGCTGATCATACCGGCGTCCATCACCGGGCCGTTGAGCCAGTCGAACAGGCCCTGCCAGTACTCGGTTCCCACCAAAACGAGCGGCATGCGCTTGACCTTGTGTGTCTGCACCAGCGTGAGCACCTCAAACATTTCGTCGAGCGTACCAAAACCTCCGGGAAACACGATGGCACCCGAGCTGTATTTGACGAACATGGTCTTGCGCACAAAGAAGTAACGGAAGTCCATGCCGAGGTTCACGTATTTATTGAGCCCCTGCTCGTGCGGCAATTCAATGCCCAGGCCAACTGACTTGCCGTTGACACTCGCCGCTCCCCTGTTGGCCGCCTCCATGATGCCGGGACCGCCGCCGGTGATAACCGCCACGCCGCGCTGGGCGATTTTGCGCCCGACGGTGCGCGCCGCCTTGTAAAGCGGATCGGTCTTGGGCGTGCGGGCGCTACCGAAGATGGTCACCGCAGGACCAAGCTCGGCAAGCGCGCCGAAGCCATCGACAAACTCGGCCTGAATGCGCAGCACGCGCCACGGATCGGCATGCAACCAGTCGGTCGACTCCTCGGGCGCCAGCAGGTTGGCGTAGGTGTTGTCCTTAGGAATCATGGGACCGCGCATGACCACGGGACCGCGTCGGTACGTCTCGTCGTAGGCCGGCTCGCCCTCGACGTTCTCATTCTTAATCATGGGTACTCCTATCGAGAAAAAGAAAAGCGGGCGGGGTCGACGCCATGCGCCAAACACCCGCCCGAACATCAACTATTCGGTATGGTACCCACGTTGCATCAAGCGCTTGCAAGGCATCGGTCAGCGGTCGCGCAGCCGGCGTCAGCGAATGTGACGAGCAGCTGCCGCTCAACCTTTGCCGTTGCCCACGCTCTGCAAGCGTGCCTGTCGCCCTTAGTAATCCACCGCAGCAGGACTGTTCATCCAGTCGCTCACGAATGCACCGTAACGGCCCTCGATAATGGCCTGGCGGGCACGCTGCATAAGGTTGAGCAGGTAGTAGATGTTGTGCATCGACAGCAGAATGCCGCCGAGCATCTCCTTCTGCGTGACCATGTGGCGAATGAGCGCGCGGCTGTAGCCGCCCGTGCACACCGGGCAGGTGCAGGTGGGATCGATGGGGCCGTCGTCGTGCGCAAAACGCGCGTTGCGGAAGTTGAGGCGACCCTCGCTCGAGAACGCTGTGCCCATGCGGCCGGTGCGCGTCGGCAGCACGCAGTCGAACATGTCGATGCCCACGCCCACACCGCGCACGAGGGTGGTGGGGTTGCCGACGCCCATCAGGTAGCGCGGCTTGTGCTTGGGCATGTACTCGCTTACGAGCGGTGCCAGGGTCTCGAACATGGTCTCGTGGTCCTCGCCCACCGAGTAGCCGCCGATGCCGTAACCGGGGAAGTCGCCGCACTCCTCCAAATGGCGCAGCGAGCGCAGGCGCAGATCTAGGTGCATGCCGCCCTGAACAATGCCAAAGAGCGCCTGGTCGTCGCGGGTATGCGCCTTATAGCAGCGCTCGGCCCACATACTCGACAGCTCAACGGCGCGCTCAACGTAGGCGCGCGTGGCGGGATAGCCCGGGCACTGGTCCAGCTGCATGCAGATGTCGGAGCCGAGCTTCATGGCGATTTCCATGTTGTCCTCGGGCGTCCAGAACACATGGCGGCCGTCATAGTCGTTGACGATAAAGCGCACGCCCTCGTCGGTGAGCTTGACGGCATCGTTGTGACTGAAGACCTGGAAACCGCCCGAGTCGGTGAGGATAGGGCCGTGCCAGTTCATAAACTTGTGCAGGCCGCCCAGCTCGGCGATGGTGTCCTCGCCGGGACGCATGGACAGGTGATAGGTATTGGCAAGCACGATCTGGGCGCCGAGCTGTTTGACGGTCTCGGTAGGAATGCCCTTGACGTTTGCCTTGGTGCCCACGGGCATGAAGATCGGTGTCTCGATGTCGCCGTGCGGGGTGTGCAGCACGCCGGCACGCGCATGCGTCGTCGGGTCCTCGGCGATCAGGTCGAATTTAAAAAGGTTCTGGTCCATAAACTGGAACTCCTTGGTTGCGGTTCATACGCAGACCATTATACGGGCAACCAGCAAACCGCACCGACTCGACAGAAACTGATGCATTAAACGACTAGTCGTCGAGGACAATCTTCAGCGCCATCTTGCAAAGAAGTGTCCCAATCTGCCGGCACTTAGGGACCGTCCCCAAGTGCCGGCAAGAGTGTCCCTTATAGCTAGTCATTTAAGAACGTCCCCAACGACTACGAGATCATCTCCAACAGCCAAGGCAACGCCGATGCTCTGGCGACGTCAGCGAGCGGTCGCCAGGGCGAACAAATTGGCATGAAAAGAGGGCGGCATAGACCTTCTGGTCATGCCGCCCTCTTTGAATGACAAGTTGTCGCCCTGGTGACCGCGCAGCGTCGAGCCGTTACGCGGTTTGGAAAAACCGCGTAACCCCTAAGGCCGCTGGCCCATGCCACCCTCGAGGGTGACAGTCTCGCCGTTCATGTACTTAAAGTCGGGACCGCAGAGCTGAACGACAACGCGGCCGATTTCCTTCTCGACGTCGCCGTAGTGGCCTGCCGGCGGCATGTGGACATTGGCCTTGAACGCCTCGGGATAGGCATCCTGGAAGTTCTCGAGCGCAGCGGTCCAAGCAAGCGGACAAACGATATTGACGTTGATGCCGTCCTTGCCCCACTCGTTGGCGGCAACGCGAGTCAGACCACGGATGCCCTCCTTGGCGGCGGCATAGCTGCACTGGCCATAGTTGCCAAACAGGCCGGCGCCCGAGGCAAAGTTGACCACGGAACCCTTGGTCTCCTTCAGGTGCGGATAGGCCTTCTGCATGTACAGATAAGTGGCATACAGACCGGAATAAATGGCTAGGTTAAACTGATCCATGGTATGGTCGGCGATGGTCACACCCGAGGCGCTGGCCTGAGCATTGTTGACGACGGCGTCGATGCGGCCGAACTCCTCAATGGCCTTGTCGATAACGTTCTGGACGACAGCCTCGTTGTCCTGACCAGCCGAAACATCGGCCTGAACAGGCAGAACCTTGACACCGTACTCGGCCTCGAGGGACTCCTTGGCGGCCTCGAGCTTGGCGACGTTGCGGCCGGTGATAACGAGGTTCGCGCCCTCCTTTGCAAAAGCGATATCGATGCCGTAACCGATGGAGCCAGCGGAGCCGTCCTTAAGCGTGGCCTTGCCGCCGCCGGTGACGATCACGGTCTTACCAGTGAAAAGTCCCATATAAAGTCCTTTCAAATCGCGACGGGCGCACCCGCCGACTGCGCGCATCCAAATAAACGCGCCAAAAGCTGAAATGCAACTTTAACGGGTTCAAGTGAAAAATAAAGCCCATGACAGGCGAACGGCGCAACGTCTTTCGGCGAAGGGAATGTCAAGTAAAAATTGGATAGAGTGGCCGAGTTTTTGCTATCGACGCGAGCCATCGAACACGTTTTGAAACTTTGCTGCGGCGCGCGGGAAGTCGGCGCGAGACTTTATCATAGGGTGACAAACAACGATGAGGAGCACATACCTATGACAGACGAGCTGGACCCCCAGACTCAACAGCATATTGATGATTCCGCAGACGTCACCGCAGATGCTGATGCTGTGACCTGCGATGATATTGACCTCGACGACCCCATCTTGGACGAAAGCGCTACGGCGGAAACCCCTGGCGCCGAAGATGCAGGCGAGCAAAACGACGATGCGCCCGCTCAGGACGACGACCCCGTACAGGATGCCGCTCCGCAAGCTGCGGGCCCTATCGAGGTGTCTTCGGAAGAAGAGCTCGACGCCGTCATGGACTCCATGATGGATGCCGTCAAAGCGATGAAAGACGCCGTGGCCGACGCTGACGTTGACGCCGAGGAAGAGGAGGCTGCCGAGGCGGCCTCGACCTTTGTACCCGGCGAGACTCCGGTTGCCGACCAGGGCAGCACCATGCCCTCGTTTCTGCAGCTCGAGCACCCCACGATTGGCGCCGATGCGGTCGACCCGCACGCAGCAGGCTTTTCTGTGGTCGAGGGCGGCACCGGCAACATCTCCGTGCCGCAGGCTGCCGATGCGGATGCTGCTGACACCGCTCGCCCGACCGCCTCGCACTCCCCTGCCGCGAACCGCGATCTGGGGACCGCTGTCTCGAACACCGCGAACGCCGTGGGCACCTTTATTGCCCAGGGCGCCTCGGCCATGCGCGAGATGAACGCCGCGAAAAAGGCACTTGCCGATGCCCGCGCCCACCTGGCCGAACTTGAGCAGCGCATTGCCGATCAGGCCGAGGAGCTCGAGACGCGCCAGGATATCGCTGGCCGCTACGACCAGATCGTCGCCGACCAGCGTCAGGCGATTGCCACGGCCCAAAAGACTGCAGCGGCCGCCGAGATTGACCGTGATGCCCACGCCGCCAAAGCGACAGAGCTCAAGGGTCAGCTCGAACAAATGAAGACAGAGGATGACGCGACTGAGCTCCGCCTGAAGGCCGCGCTCGACGCCGTGGAGGCCCGCGAGGCAAGCTCACGCGAGACTGGCAACCGCCTCGTTCGACGTCTTGAGGATTCCAAGCGCATCCGCGACAAGGTGAAGGCAGAGCGAGACGCCGGCATTGCCGCCGCACAACAAACCGTCGACGCCACGCGCGCCCAGCTCGAGACGCTGCGTCATGAGTACGCCGAGCTGCAACGCAATCCCTCGGCAAATCCCGCCAACTATACGGTGCGCACCAGCGAACTCTCGATGCAGATCTCCGACACGGCAGATGCCCTGCGTAAAGCCGAAGAAGATGTCCCGCGCATCACCGCCGATCTTGAGCACTCGCTTGCCGCAGCCGAGCAGGCCGTCGAACAGGCGCAAGCCCCCATCGCCGACGCTAAGCGAGCCCATCAGGCCGTGACGACCGAAGCCGATGCCGCGCGCGACGAGTTGCAGACGGCAAAGACTGCCGCCGCGACGCGCCAGCGCGAACTGCGCGAGAAAATCGCCGCCGAGGACAAGGCACGCCACGACCAAGAGCAGACCATCGCCAACGCCCAAGCAGATGCCGCACACGCGCAGTCGATCATCGAACAGGCGACCGAGGTGCACGACCACCCAGAGATCACTGAGTCGCTTGCAGGATCCTTGGCCCGAGACAAAGCCGAACACGCCGAGACCGAGCGAGAAGTCGCCCAGCTCGAGGCCACCGAGGACGCGGTGCGCGAGCGTACCCGCGACTCACGCATC